>CAYOXK010000084.1:0-11693 GCA_964407915.1 uncultured Gammaproteobacteria bacterium | reverse complement strand
CAGGCTGGCGCGAGCAGTCAAACCGCGGCGGTGGCTATATCCTCCTCTCACGCAATTACCAAGATTATTGGTATGCCAGCGGATATCAGTGAGCTGGAATTGGAAGAGCAGGTGAATATTGAAGCGCTGCACTTTGTGCCTTATCCAATTGATGAAGTGAATATCGACTTCGAAGTCATCGGTCGATCAGCGAGTAACGAACGAGAAAACGACGTTTTGTTGGTGGCATGCCGGCGCACGATCGTGGATGAGTATATCGATTTGGTAGAAGCGGCCGATTTACAGCTTAAGTATGTCGATATCGACACTTATGCTTTGGAGCGTGTTTGTCGCGGGCAAAAGCGCTTAATAGGCGAAGCAGAAGGGCCTATCGCGGTGTTTGATATTGGTACCAACACAAGTCACTTAATGTTGCTAGACAAGCAGCGTGTTATTTATTCGCGACACCAGAACTTCGGCGGCAACCAGCTGATCAAGCAAATACGCAAAGAGTATGGTGTGAGCGCGGAAGAGGCCGAAGGCATCCTTAACTCCGCGCAACTACCGGCGGACTTTATTGCGGCCGTACAAGAACCTTTCGCTGAGCAATTACAGCAAGAAATTAGTCGTGCACTGCAATTCTTTTACTCTTCGAGCCCACATTCAAGCATCGATACTTTGGTGTTGTCGGGAGGTTGCGCGTCGCTCGAAGGAGTTGCGGGCGATCTTGAGATGAAGTTACGCACTAAAGTGAGTGTGTTAAACCCATTTGCGAGTGCTCGGGTTATGTCTAATCGAAGTGTAGTGGCACGCCACTCAGCATCGATGGCTACAGCCTATGGTCTAGCGCTGAGAGGTTTAAGCTAATGGCCAATATCAATTTACTGCCTTGGCGTGAGGAGCAACGTAGAGAGCGTAATCGCGCGACTTTAATGAGTTGTATTGCAATGTGGGCTGGGGCTGTATTTTTGGTGTTTCTGGGCAATGCGGTAATGAATATGCGCATTAATTATCAAGAGAGCCGCAATAATTTTCTAAAGTCTGAAATCACCAGTCTGGCTGTGGTGATTCAAGAAATTGAAGACTTGAAAGATAAACGTGATGCGCTTATTGAACGTATGGATGTAATTCAAACATTGCAAGAAAACCGTGCGCAAATTGTGCACGTGTTTGATGATCTCGTGAGTAAATTACCCAAAGGGGTTTATTACGAGAGTATCGATAAGAACGATGACCGCTTACTTATTGATGGTCGGGCACAGTCAAATGGCCGCGTGTCGGCCCTGATGCGTAATCTTGACGCATCCGATTGGTTCAGTAATCCAGATTTAAAAGTGGTTGATTTGGTTGATCGAAACGGGGCCTCTGTTTCGGAGTTTGATATCGAAGTGAAAGAATCGAGATCAACAGCCGAAGAGGATGGGGTAGAAACCATTAGATAAGCGTTAGGCCTACAGACTGGCCGCGCCACAGACACGATGACTCTACTTGAAGAACTAAACAGTCTAGATATCAATGACATCGGCGGATGGAGCCGGCGGGTCAAATTGTTTATGGCCGGCCTGTTGTGCTTAGTGATTTTATTGTTAGGCTATTATTTCGTGATTCAGCACAAATTTGTCCAACTGGAAACCGTGCGTGTAGAAGAGCAAAAACTCAGAGATGAGTTTCTGGAAAAGAAAGCACTCGCGATAAATCTCGACGCCTACAAACAACAAATGGTGCAGGCTGAGCAAACATTTGGCTTATTGCTTAAGCAATTACCCAACGAGAGTGAAGTGCCCGATCTCTTAGTCGACATGACTCAAGTAGGGTTGTCGCGGGGGTTGCAGTTTGAACAGTTCAAACTTGGCGACACGTTTGCAAAAGACTTTTACGCCGAAAAGATCGTGAATATCCGCGCCAGCGGCAGCTATCATCAGATCGCTGGTTTTGTGAGTGATATCGCTGCGTTGCCGCGCATTATTAATGTTGCCAGTTTTAGACTGAGCCGCGCCCAAGAGGACAGTAATATACTGACTTTCGATGCGGTAACTAAGACTTATCATTATTTGGACGAAAGCTATGTGGCTCCTGCAGAACCCGAATAAGCTAGCGCAGCACCTAGTGTTGCTGAGTGTCGCCCTGGCTCTGGTAGCTTGTGGTGATTCGCGCATGAGCGACCTACGAGAGTTTGTCGATACGGCGTATGCGGACCGTAAGCCCGAGATCGAGCCGTTACCTGAAATGAAGCCCTTTCAGGCGTACGAATATGCTGCGTTTAATCTGGATGACCCCTTTAATATCGGCAATGTGATCGTAGAACGAGGCGCTGCTGATAGTTCGGGCTTGAGGCCAGACGAAGCCCGGTCGCGCGAGCCTCTCGAGTTTTTCCCATTGGATGCTTTACGCATGATGGGAACATTGGAACGCGACGCCAAACCTTGGGTCATTATGCAGACTTCGCAGGGTACTGCGCACTATTTAGAAATTGGGAACTATATGGGGCAAAACGAAGGCCGTATCAAGGAAATAGACGTTGCACGCCAAATGGTGGTGTTAACCGAAACTTTTCTGAATACAAATGGTCAGTGGGAAACCAGAGACGTTGAACTTACGACAGAAGAATAGGACTGAGTCCGGAAGAATCCCTATGTTAAGCGAACAGGCAAACACACACAAACCAGCGCAACCGCGCGCTTCGAGCGCAAGCCAAGTGGGTGCAAGATCGTTGTTGCACAACCAATTGGGCGATCGTTTGGAGCGGCATTTAGTGCTACGTAGATCGCTAAGACAGAGTTTCGCTGTGACCATGCTTATATTCTTGGTGGGTTTAAATAACAGCGAATTGGCCATTGCGCAATCGCCAACGGTGCTCAAGGACATTGTTTACAGTCGCTTAGCGGGCGAGAGTGTGCAAATTAATTTTGTGACGGACGGCACAGTGAATGAGCCAGGGAGCTTCGTGACCGATCAACCAGCGCGTATCGCGCTGGATTTTTTTGGTGTCAGTTCGGAGTTGGCGCAGCGTAAGCTCGATATTAAAACAGGCAAAGTTGAAAGCATAACGACCGTGCAAGCGGGCGATCGAACGCGCGTGGTGATCAACCTTTATGATACGGCTCGCTATGAGTTGCTGCCGGCCTCGAATGGCTATTCGATTACGGTGTTCAATAGTGAGATCGACAATAGCGCCATTGTACAGCCCAAGCCGTTTGCGGCGCGGCCGGAAGTGGCTACCACGCAGGCCGTGCAAAATATCGATTTTCGTCGTTCTGAGGCCGGAGGTGGCAAATTAGTCGTCGACCTCAATGACCCCGGTGTGACGGTGGATACGCGGGAAAGCGACGGCGAGATTATCGTAGATTTGCTTGGAGTCGCGCTCCCGAGTTCGCTTGAGAGACGCTTGGATGTGGTGGATTTTGCCACGCCGGTACAAACCGTAGACGCATTTCAGAATGGCGATAACGTGCGAATTGTGGTGGTTCCGCAGGGCCAGTATCAGCATTTGTCCTTTCAAACAGGCAATCGTTTTAATTTGATTGTTGATCCCATTGTCGAGACAGACGCTGATCGCGAACGCCTTGCGCAAGAGGAGCTGGGGTTTGCAGGTGAACGTTTGTCGATCAACTTGCAGAAGATTGATGTACGCAGCGCGCTTGCTGTCATTGCGGACTTCACGGGGATTAACTTTGTAACGAGCGATTCCGTAGAGGGCGAAATTTCGGTCAATTTAAAGGATGTGCCGTGGGATCAAGCTTTAGATGTCATCATGCGCAGCAAAGGATTGTCCAAGCGGCAAACGGGCAACGTTATTTGGGTTGCTCCGACCAAAGAGATTCAGGAGTTTGAGGAAGAAGAGCTTAAGGCGAATGCCATTGCGGCCGAGTTTGCTCCGTTATCTTCTGAAATGATTAAAATCAGCTATGCCAAAGCCGAAGAGCTGGCTGAAGTGATTAAAAGCGTTGGATCAAGCGAAGCCAGTGCGGATGGTGCGCAAGGGGACTCAAGTCGGCAGTTCGTTGGTGAGACATCCAGCAGTAGCAGTTTGTCGGGTGGTATGGGCTTTGGAGCGGGGGGCGTTTCGACTAGCAATTCGTTGCTAACACCACGTGGTAGCGTAACGGCGGATGCGCGTACCAACACTTTGCTTATTCAAGATGTGGCCGAAAAAATCAGAGAAATTCGTTTATTAGTTGAGCAGCTGGATAAGCCCGTGCGGCAGGTCCTAATTGAGACTCGCATTGTTGAAGCAACGGATACCTTTAGTCGCGAACTCGGTGCGCGGCTAGGCTTTCAAAGGATTACCGATGCAGCGCGTTTCCCTGGCAGTAATGGCAGTGATATTGGTCAGTTTGTTGGTTCTGGTACCACTGAGGGCTTAACGGTAATTCAAAATTCACAGATTGACGATGAGCCGGGTCTACTGTTTGATAACTCGCGCGGAGCGCCGGGTGGGCTAGCGGTCGATTTGGGTGCGAATGGTATCGGTCAGAATCAAGCCGCATCGTATGCATTTGACATTTTTAAAGCGGGCGTGGGCTATGCGCATCTTATTACGCTTGAATTGTCCGCGTTACAGGCCGATGGTCGTGGTAAAGTAGTGGCCTCACCGCGCCTGATCACGGCCAATCAAAAGGAAGCGTCGATTCGTCAGGGCGAGGAGCGCGTTTTCGAGTTAGAGGGCTCGCAAGTTGCAGGTATTGAGACCAAGGAGGCGGTACTTAAGTTAGTGGTCACTCCACAGATTACGCCTGATGATCGTGTCATTATGGATGTACAGGTTAACCAAGATACGTTTATTTCGGGTACCAGCAATCTGAGCATCAAAGAAGTGAAGACTCAAGTATTGGCCGATAATGGTGAGACCATAATTATTGGTGGAATCTATCAAGAAGAGAATCAATACTCAGAAACGAAGGTTCCCTTCCTCGGTGATATTCCGGTCTTGGGTAATCTGTTCAAGAAAAAATCTAAAGTTGACAACCGTATCGAGTTGTTAATATTTTTAACGCCTAAGATTATTAGCCCGAAATTAGATTTAGGATGATCACCGTTATTGATGGGTGATGGTTCAGCCGCGCCGTTCGGTGCGCGAGCCGAACACTTTATTTTGACCAATTAAGCAGTACATTCCCCGCTTGCGCGCCGCCTTTGGGTATGCGGTGCTTAGCCATTACACTTAAAAAAAATGCAAAATATAATATTGATCGGCCCTATGGGGTCTGGCAAGACCACGGTGGGTCGCCAATTGGCGAAACGCACCCGCATGGAATTCGTGGATTCGGATCATATGATCGAAGAACGGTGCGGCGTGTCTATTTCCACCATTTTTGACATTGAAGGCGAAGAGGGCTTTCGTAAACGCGAAACCAAAATGTTGACCGAGTTATGTCAGCTCAGTGGTATCGTATTGGCAACCGGCGGTGGTGCGATCACGTCGGAAGAAAACCGTATTTTATTACGCAAGAGCGGGTACGTAGTCTATCTTAAGACCTCCATTGATACGCAACTCGCGCGCACCCAAAAAAATCAGAATCGGCCTTTGTTAGAAAACGTCGACCCTGAGCAAAAATTAACTGAACTTATGGATGAGCGCGGCGAGCTATATGAACAGGAAGCTGACCTCATCGTGACTTCAGGGCAAAGAATAGTCTCGAAAGTGGTTGACGAGATTATGTCTCATTTAGACGTTTAAAGGTTTATAGCGAATCAGGCGGGTGATTGGAGAACTTACCCCCACCTGCCCGTCGCTTTTAGCCGCGCCCTAGTCGAAAGTTAGTCGCGAGTTGGCTAGCGATATTGATTGCGACTATTTACTATATCACCCATGCGTGGGTTGCTCCGCAGAGCGAGTAAAATAGGGATTCTATCCCGATTTTGCTTGATGCTCGAGTGCTAATCGCTACCGTGAGCTAATGACTCAATCAGCGTAAACGCCTATAATTCACAACCTACTTGCGGTATTCGAGTAGTCCAGTGAGCCACTGCCAACTCGATACTAACGCTCAGCAACGAAGCGAGAGCGCCTAGACCCGCCGTCAGCAGGAATCTACACGGAAGTTTTTGCTGCGCGCGATGAAAGTCATCGTGCTCTAAGATCAATTTAATCTAAACGGGGTCCAAGCGTGAAACACTTGTATCACTCATCTGAGGGCTTGTATCGCCCTGAGTTTGAAAAAGATAACTGCGGGTTCGGCCTGATTGCCAACATGGATGGCAAACCTAGCCATTGGCTTATTCAAACGGCCATTGGTGCTTTAGCCCGTTTGACGCATCGCGGCGCGGTAGCCGCCGATGGTAAAACCGGTGACGGTTGCGGTGTGCTTATGGCGATGCCTGATACGTTTATGCGTGAACTCGCAGCGCAAGCAGAGATAACGCTTAACGGTCACTTTGCCACCGGACTCGTATTTAGTGATACGAACAACCGATTTGCTGACCTAATTCACGCACACTTTGCGCAAGAGTGCGAAGCGCATGGACTGCTACTGGCGGGTTGGCGGTCGGTGCCGCTCAACGAACAAGCTTTGGGGCAGCAAGCTAAAGCTTCTTTGCCGCATATTGAACAAGTTTACATTTGCCAAGGCAGCGAGATGACGCAAGAGGCATTCGAACGTCAAGTGTTTCTTGTGCGTCGTTGCGTTGAGAAGTCGCTCGAATCCGTTGATTCACAATTTTATGTCCCCAGTCTGTCGAGTAGAGTCATGCTCTATAAAGGCTTGGTTATGCCTGCCTATTTGCCCGTGTTTTATCAAGATCTAAACAATGAACGCATGGAGTCATCTCTGTGTTTGTTCCATCAGCGGTTCTCCACGAACACCTTGCCGCAATGGCGGCTTGCGCAGCCTTTTAGATTTCTAGCGCATAACGGCGAAATAAACACTATTCGCGGTAATCGAAATTGGTCACTTGCGCGTGGCAGTAAATTGGTTTCTGAAGAACTTCCCAATTTACATGAGGCTTACCCATTTGTATCAACCGATGGGTCGGACTCGATGAGCTTGGACAACATGCTTGAAGTGTATTTGATGGGCGGCATGGATATTTTCAAAGCCACGCAAACGTTGGTGCCCCCAGCCTGGCAAAATGCTGACTTTATCGATCCGGACTTAAAAGCGTTTTACCGATTTCAGGCGATTAATACCGAACCCTGGGATGGTCCTGCGGGGCTGGTGATGACTGATGGTCGGTACGCGTGTTGCGCGTTGGATCGAAATGGGCTGCGTCCTGCTCGCTTTGTGATTACGAAGGATCGTGTTATTACGTTGGCATCCGAAGTGGGCGTGTACGAATATCTCGAAGCGGATGTTGTGGAAAAGGGGCGCTTAGGGCCTGGACAAATGCTGGCGGTAGACACTCATACCGGCAAAATAATTTCCACCGATGAAATACATCAACAGGTGAAAAGTCAACATCCATATAAAGAGTGGCTGCGGAATAATATTATTCGGCTTAAATCTGATATCACCATCGACGAAACCACCGTCACCTTAAATGCTGCGTCACTGAAGATCTATCAAAAGATGTTTCAAGTCTGTAGTGAGGAGCGCACCGATATTATTCGGGTGCTAGCCGAATCAGCACAAGAGGCAACTGGCTCGATGGGCGACGATACGCCAATGGCCGTGTTGTCTGAACGCCAACGTATGCTCAGCGATTATTTTCGCCAACAGTTTGCGCAAGTAACCAATCCGCCCATCGACCCTTTGCGCGAACAAATCGTGATGTCGTTGGAAACCTATTTCGGCACCGAGAGCAGTTTGTTCTCGCCCAAGGAGCGTATGGCGAAAGCGATTGTGGTTGATTCACCGGTCTTGGCCACCTCTAAACTCACGCGTTTGTTAGGCACGCAGGACCCAGATTTTTCCCATCATCGTATTGACCTCACGTTCAGCGAGGATCAGAGCCTTGAACAGCGCATCAAAGAAATCTGTGATGAAGCATCAGCGGCTGTTGACCAAGGCGCTCGAATTATTGTGTTGTCAGATCGTGATATTGCCAAGCACATTATGCCCGTGCCAGCTTTGCTTGCGACGGGTGCTGTACATCACCGCTTAACATTGGACGGTCAGCGTTGTAACGCCAATATTGTCGTAGATACAGGTGTGGCGCGAGATCCTCATCAATTTGCCGTGTTGATTGGCTTTGGTGCGACGGCCGTACACCCTTACCTCGCTTACGAGACCATTCGCGAGATGTATAACGAAGGTGGTATGAAAGGCGACCTCAACCATCTATTGCGTTCATATCGTAAAGGTATTAACAAAGGCTTATACAAAATCATTTCTAAAATGGGCATTTCTACGATACACAGTTATCGTGGTGCGCAGCTTTTCGAGGCCATCGGCTTGTCGAGTGACGTGATCGAGCTTTGTTTTAAAGGGACAACGAGTCGAATAGAAGGGGCTAGTTTTACAGACTTCGAGAACGATCAGCGAATTCTGCTTAAAAAGGCATGGAATTCACAAGAAGTCATCGATCAAGGCGGACTGCTCAAGTTTGTGCATGGCGGTGAGTATCATGCCTACAACCCCGATGTGGTGAGCACCTTACACGAGGCGGTAAAAAGTAACGATTACACGGTTTACCGCAAATACGCTGATACGGTTAATCACCGCAAACCGATGGTACTGCGTGATCTTATGCAGATCAAAAGTACCATCGAACCCGTCGCATTAGATGCGGTTGAGCCTTGGCAAGATATTGTGCTGCGCTTTGATAGTGCCGGTATGTCCTTAGGCGCGTTGTCGCCCGAGGCGCATGAGTCATTAGCTGAGGCGATGAATAGTTTGGGCGGACGCTCAAATTCTGGCGAAGGCGGCGAAGATGCGGCGCGCTATGGCACTGCCAAGATGTCGAAAATAAAGCAGGTTGCATCAGGACGCTTTGGTGTAACGCCGCACTATTTGGTGAATGCGGAAGTCTTGCAGATCAAGATTGCACAGGGTGCCAAACCCGGTGAGGGCGGACAATTACCCGGTCATAAAGTGAATGCTCTGATCGCGCGGCTACGTCACTCTAGGCCCGGGGTCGCGCTTATTTCGCCACCGCCGCATCATGATATTTACTCTATCGAAGATCTTGCTCAACTGATCTTTGATTTAAAGCAAGTAAACCCTAGCGCCTTAGTGTCCGTAAAACTCGTAGCCGAAGCAGGCGTAGGCACGATTGCCGCGGGTGTTGCTAAAGCATATGCCGACCTCATCACTATCTCAGGCTATGACGGTGGAACTGGAGCGAGCCCTTTAACCTCGGTTCGCTATGCCGGTTCGCCATGGGAATTGGGTCTTACGGAGGCGCATCAAACCTTACGCGCGAACGATCTGCGCGACAAAGTACGTTTACAGACTGACGGTGGACTTAAAACAGGGTTAGATGTCGTGAAGGCCGCCATCTTAGGCGCTGAGAGTTTTGGTTTTGGTACTGGACCGATGGTGGCCCTGGGGTGTAAGTATTTGCGCATTTGCCATTTAAATAATTGTGCAACGGGCGTGGCCACGCAACACAATGTGCTGCGGCAGAAACACTATGTTGGTACGGTCGAGCGCGCGGCCAACTACTTTAAGTTTATTGCCATGGAAACACGCGAGTGGATGGCTAAGCTGGGTGTGACGCAGTTAACTGATCTCATTGGACGCACCGACTTGCTCGAAGCAATCGAAGGCACCACGCCTAAACAGCGGGGATTGGATCTGTCGCGCATTCTGTCGGATGGCGGTGTCGATAAGGCCGAACCGCAGTTTTGCGAGCAACCTAAAAATGAGCCGTTTGACAAGGGTGAGCTTGCCGAGCAAATGGTGGCCGACATGCTAGAGGCCATTACACAAAAGTTAGGTGGACGTTTCCGCTATCAAATAAAAAATGTGAATCGGTCGATTGGTGCGCGGTTATCAGGCGAAATCGCTAAGCAACACGGACATGAAGGTTTGGCGGATGCTCCGATTACCGTTGATTTGATCGGTACGGCAGGGCAAAGCTTTGGAGTATGGAATGCTAATGGCCTGAATATGAATCTAGAGGGCGATGCTAATGACTATGTAGCCAAAGGCATGTCAGGTGGTCGTATCGCCATATATCCGCATGCCGACAGCCGCATTGTTGCAGCACAGTCGAGCATTGTGGGCAATACCTGTTTGTATGGCGCTACGGGCGGTGAATTGTTTATCGCGGGTCGCGCAGGGGAGCGCTTTGCGGTTCGTAATTCGGGGGCATTCGCCGTTGTTGAGGGCGTAGGCGACCACGGCTGCGAGTACATGACCGGTGGCGCAATTTGTGTGCTCGGAGAGACTGGCGTTAATTTTGGCGCTGGCATGACGGGTGGTGTGGCGTTTGTGCTTGATGAGAGTCGCCGATTTATCGATCGTTATAATCATGAATTGATCGACACGTATAGACTTATGCCTGAAGCGATGGAGTCCTACGCTCAGCTCTTACAGGGTATGGTGGAGAAACACCTCACCGCCACCCAAAGTGTACGTGCGCGCGAAATTCTCGACGACTTTACTGACTTTCTCCCACATTTTTGGATGGTGAAGCCCAAAGCGAGTGAGCTCGACACTTTGATTGATTCACTTCTTGCCGCAGCGTAAACAATAATGAGTAATAATTTTCAGTTTCTAGATGTCCCGCGACAAGACCCCAACAAACTCTCGGCACGCGAGCGCGTTGGACAGTTTGCGGAAATTTACGGGGATTACGAACAGGAACAAGCGGCAGCACAAGCTGATCGTTGTTTAGGTTGCGGTAATCCCTATTGCGAATGGAAGTGTCCCGTACACAACTATATCCCCAATTGGTTAAAGCTGATTAGCGAAGGAAATCTGTTCGAAGCTGCGGAACTGTCTCATCGCACTAATTCTTTGCCGGAAGTGTGTGGACGCATTTGCCCACAAGATCGCCTATGCGAGGGTGCATGCACCCTTAACGACGGTTTTGGTGCCGTCACTATTGGCTCTATCGAAAAATACATTACGGATGAAGCGCTCAAGCAAGGTTGGCGCCCTGATATGTCTAAGGTCGTTTGGACTGATCGGCGCGTGGCTATTGTTGGAGCGGGGCCAGCCGGTTTGGCTTGTGCCGATATTTTGGTGCGTAACGGTGTCAAGCCAGTAGTGTTTGACCGATATCCAGAGATCGGCGGCCTACTCACATTTGGTATTCCGCCGTTTAAGCTTGAAAAGGATGTGGTCAAAACGCGACGTCAAATAATGCAGGAAATGGGCGTTGAATTTCGCATGAATGTTGAGATTGGCAAGGATTTGCCATTTACTTCGTTGCTTGACGAGTTTGACGCTGTGTTTCTTGGCATGGGTACCTACACCTATATGCAAGGCGGATTTGCCGGCGAAGAGTTCGCTGGTGTGTACGAAGCGTTGCCTTATTTGGTTTCAAACGTTAATCGGCTGATGGGATTTGAAAAAGAGTCTAGTGAATTTATCGATATGCGTGGCCAGACGGTAGTCGTGCTCGGCGGCGGTGATACCGCTATGGATTGCGTTCGAACGGCAATCCGCCAAGGCGCCGAACGCGTAATTTGCGCCTACCGCCGTGATCAACAAAATATGCCTGGCTCGATGCGCGAAGTAGCGAATGCTGAGGAAGAGGGCGTGGAGTTTATGTGGAATAAACAGCCCCTAGAAATAGTGGGTGACGGCACACGGGTGTCCGGAGTAAAGCTGGTCACTACTCGTCTTGGTGAGCCGGACGAGCGCGGCCGACAGCGTCCTGAAGTT
>CAYOXK010000083.1:0-11832 GCA_964407915.1 uncultured Gammaproteobacteria bacterium | reverse complement strand
TTCGCCGAACGCTCGCCAAGTGATTTGCCATGGGCGGAACTGGGGATTGACCTAGTAATGGAATGTACTGGTTTATTTACGCAGCGAGATCAAGCCGCCATGCACATCGAAGCAGGGGCAAAACAGGTCTTGATTTCGGCGCCGGGGGTTGGTGCTGATGCCACCATTGTGTTCGGTGTTAATGACTCGGTATTAACATCGGCACATCAAATAGTGTCTAACGCCTCGTGCACAACTAATTGCTTAGCGCCCATAGCGGCGGCCTTACATGCTGAGCTCGGTATCGAGAAGGGCTTGGCTAATACTGTGCACGCCTACACCAACGATCAACGCTTGAACGACGTGTATCACACCGATTTACGTCGTGCCCGCGCAGCGGCGCATTCAATGATTCCCTCCAAAACAGGCGCGGCTGCGGCCATTGGCTTGGTGATTCCATCCTTAGACGGACGTCTAGATGGATTGTCGGTGCGTGTACCTACGTTGAATGTATCGCTACTGGATTTAACGATTAATACCGCGCGCGCAACCAGCGTAGCCGAAGTAAACGAAATTTTAGTGGCCGCCGCGGCGACTTCTAAAAAGGGCATTTTGGCAATTAACGATCTGCCACTGGTTTCTTCTGATTTTAATCACAATCCTGCCTCAAGCATTGTGGATGTAACCCAAACGAAAGTGCAGGGCGATCTGGTAAAAGTACTCGCTTGGTACGACAACGAATGGGGTTTCTCGAATCGTATGATCGACACGGCGCAGGCGATGGTCGAAGCGCGTCAAGGGGCCTCGCAATATTCCAAAGCGAGTTAGCCCCCGCGAAGTAGTACTCGACAATTAAGTTGCCTCGGCTCGTCGCGCTAAAATTAAAAAGCGCGACAAGTCGGAATATTCGGACATAATACCCACAATTGTAGAGCGTGCTTGAGCACGCCGTAATCCGTCCACTCATCAACCATCGCCCCATTCGTCAAAGGAGAATAGTATGGCTGCCAGCCCCATCGTAAACCCCGTTTCATCTGCTGCCTATGAGAACAGTTCCATGTTTTCATTGGTGATTTTAACTTCGCTGTTTTTTATCTGGGGTTTTATCACCGTTCTGAACGATATTCTTATTCCGCATTTGCGCAATGTGTTTGATTTGTCTTACACGCAAGCGATGCTGATTCAATTTTGCTTTTTTGCGGCCTATTTCGTCTGTTCGCTGCCCGCTGGCAGCTTGGTCAAACGCATTGGTTATCAACGCGGTATCGTCGCGGGTTTGCTCGTTGCAGCATTGGGATGTTTGTTGTTTTTACCAGCCGCCCTAACAGAATCCTACGCCTTCTTTCTGGGCGCGCTGTTTGTGTTAGCCTCCGGCATTACGGTATTACAAGTTTCGGCCAATCCCTATGTCACATTGTTAGGCCCTGCTGAGACCGCTTCGCGCCGCCTAAATTTAACGCAAGCGTTTAACTCTTTGGGAACGGTGGTAGGGCCTTTGGTGGGCGGTAGTTTGATATTAGCGGCCGTGGCCGGTGCGCAGCGGGGCGCCGACGCAGTGGTGGTGCCGTATCTCGGCTTAGCTGCCGCACTCGCGCTGTTGGCCGTCGTGTTCTACCTAATCAAGTTACCAGCAATCAAAGACTCTGAAACGGAGCAAGGCGGCTACTTTGAGGTGCTTAAACATAAGCACTTAGTGCTGGGTGCTCTGGCGATTTTTGTTTATGTGGGCGCGGAAGTATCGATTGGTAGTTTTATGATTAACTTCTTTGGCGAGCCGCAAATAGCGGGTATGGAAGAAGCCGAAGCGGCTAAATATGTATCGTATTATTGGCTAGGCGCAATGGTCGGTCGTTTCGTAGGCGTTGCGCTTATGTTTCTTATTGCCGCTAACATGATGTTGGCGATCAATTCCATTGCGGCCATCGTATTGCTCACGGTTGTGCTCAACACGACCGGAACTACTGCAATGTGGGCTTTGATTGGAGTTGGGCTATGCAATTCGTTAATGTTTCCAACTATCTTTAGTTTAGCCGTGGCACGTCTGGGTGGCTTAACGAGTCGCGGATCTGGTGTCTTGTGCATGGCCATTGTGGGTGGCGCGCTCGTACCGTTGGTGCAAGGCATGCTCGCCGACTCTATTGGTTTACAACCCTCGTTTATATTGCCGCTGATCTGCTATGCCTACATCGTGTACTACGGCCTACAAGGGTTTCGCTCTGACGGCGACGTGACGATTCAACAGACACCGTCTGACATTCCAGTGAAAGCGACGGTTTAATTCGCGTTTATTGGCAGATAGTACTGACCGCTTGTATCACCATCTCGCCACAGCTAAGGGTTAGCGAATTGGTGGTGATGCAAGAGTTATAGGAAGAGCGCTAAAGGATGCTTAAGCGCTCATTGGCGTACACGCTTGCGCCAATTAAACCGGGATTTTTGTGCGTGATTAAATAGGTGGGGATTTTTTCCATCAGCCCTCTGTGTCGGCCTTTGTTTTCAAACCCTGCTCTAAACGCGCTTGCCGCTAATTGCTTAGGATAACGTTGGGCAATGCCACCACCAATAAAAACGCCATCGAGAGCGCCCATATCAAGGGCGACGTCGCCTGCAACTTGGCCAAGGATTTCAAAAAAAAGGTCCATTGTTTCGGTGCAGGTCGGATCGCTTCTGGCAATGCCCGCAACGGCGATATCGGCGGCAATCAAGCCTGGATTTTCTTGGCCATGTATGGCGCAAAGCGCTTCATGAATATTTACCAAGCCTGGTCCTGACAACAAACGCTCTCGCGAAATGCGGGTGGCAAATTTAGTGCGCAGGTAATTAAGTACTTTGCCCTGCAATGTCGATTCTGGGGCAAACCCAACATGGCCGCCTTCAGTTACGAGGGGATGCAGTTTGCCATCGTTTCGACACAAGCCCGCCACACCTAATCCACTGCCAGGGCCAAGTGCGCCAAACGTGAAATTTTGCGTTTCGTCTAGGTAGTAGCCTTTGGCCGTACCGAGTTCAACCACATCCACTGCGCTGATATTAACCAAGCTGTATGCAATGGCCTCCCAATCATTCAGTAGCCAAGCGTTAGGTGTGTTGTAGCGTTTTCGCAAAGACTCGCAATCTATTTGCCAATGGCTATTCGGAAAACTCACAGACTCGTCGACCACGGGTCCCGCTACTGCCAAACTCAGCGCCCTTACTTGCTTAATTTTGTGCGAGTGCAGGTAAGTGTCGATGGCAAGATCAACACTTAAAAAGTCTGTGCATTCTAGAGTCTGTGCGAGCTCAAAGTGCCGATCGTCATCGGTAGCTAGGGCAAAACGTGCGTTTGTGCCGCCAATATCTGCGATGAGTACTGTGTCGGTAACCATAATAGGGAATCACCTCGTTGTGAAGAGTTGGAGCTCTTTGTGCTAGGCTGGCCGCATCGTATTTAGTGCTGTCAAGGCGGTAGGCGCTTAAAAGCAATACACGGGAAGCCACATAAAAAGTAATTTTATTACAAAAAATTATCTTTGTCGGTATGTGTTGCTTGTCTTTATGAAATATAATTACATGACCATCAGAGATGTCAACATCTCCAGATAACCGTGCTTTAATACTGAGTTTAAACCACTTTTAACCTAAACGATTGCTTCCTGTCACTTGTTGAGCTGAGTCGTTCACCTATCGAGCCACGTCATTTATGCTACATGCTTGCAATATTGTTATCGTTGGAGGGGAGGGCGACCTAGCCTTTCGCAAATTATACCCTGCTTTGTACAGCTTACATTGTGAGCAGCTACTTGCTGAATCGACTAAGGTGGTTGGGTTTGGCCGTGGTAAATATGATTCAGACGCGTTTTTTAAAACCATGCGCGAGTGGACCAAAAAAAGTGATTATGTAAAGAATTTTGAAGATAAAAAGTGGCAGCAGTTTTGTGAGCGCGTCACTTTGTTCACTGGCGATGCGACCAAAGCCGACGATATCAAAGCCCTTGACGAACAGATGGGCGGCGGTGATACCGTATTCTTCTTGTCGACGCCGCCCTCAATTTTTGCGCCCATTTGCAGTGCGATGGGCCAAGCAGGTGTGGTTACCCAACGTACGCGCTTGTTGGTAGAGAAGCCGCTCGGAACCTCCTTAGAGACGTTCAACGAAATCAATAACACTTTGTTCAAGACCTTTGATGAACATCAGATCTATCGGATTGATCATTACTTAGGCAAGGAGACGGTGCAAAATTTATTGGCTTTGCGTTTCGCCAACATTTTATTTGAACCGCTCTGGAACCGAAACTATATCGACCATGTACAAGTTACTGTTGCCGAAAGCGTCGGGGCTGGTGGGCGTTGGAGCTACTACGACGAGTCCGGTGCGTTGCGCGACATGGTGCAAAACCATTTGTTGCAGCTAGTATGCTTGGTTGCCATGGAGTTTCCGGCGCGCAATAAAGCTGATGATATTCGCGACGAAAAACTAAAAGTTATTCGTAGCTTAAAAGAGATTGGCGCGCATAACATTCGCGAGAATACCGTAAAGGGCCAATATGTTGCGGGTTCGGTTGAGAATGAGCTTGTGCCGGGCTACTTAGAAGAAAAGGATGCCACTCGGCCGCGTTCAACGACCGATACGTTTGTGGCGATCAAGGCGGAAATCGAAAACGCTCGTTGGGCTGGTGTGCCGTTTTATTTGCGTACCGGTAAAAGGATGTCGCATCGTTATTCGGAGATAGTGATTCAGTTTAAGCCCGTTGTATTCAAGTTTATTGATGTGGATCCCAACGATATTAATAACAATCGTTTAGTTATCCGCTTACAACCGAACGAAGGTATTGAGCTCAACCTGATGAATAAAGTGCCAGGCCTTAGCGAATCGTTTAGCCTGCAAAATGTAGGCTTGAACTTGTCGTTTGAAGAGGCCTTCGAGGAGCATCGGAGTCCTAGCGCTTACGAGCGATTGTTGTTGGATGTGACGCGTGGTGACCAAACCTTGTTTATGCGCAGCGATGAATTACGCGGCGCTTGGCAATGGGTAGATGGCATTATTGAAGGTTGGGACATCACCCGTCAGACCACTCAGACTTATCGAGCGGGTTCAATGGGTCCCGACGATGCATTAGCGCTCATGATAAAGGACGGCCGGCGCTGGGTTGAATTTGAGTAACCCTATGGCAAAGCATGACGAACAATTAGATAGCGCGCAAAGTTCTGCATCCGCAGAATTGACGGAGTTAACGTTCGCGCGCGGCAAAGTGATCTGGCATGAATTTGCGAGTCCCAATGCCTTGGCCGAGGCCTTGGCTAATACGCTCGTCGAGCAATTCACTGCGCTGCTTGCAGCCGAGTGTTCGCCCTTAGCGGCGTTTTCGGGTGGTTCAACCCCTAAGCCTCTATTCGAGGCGTTGGCGGGCAAGTCATTGGAATGGCGGCACGCGCTGGTTACTCTGGTGGATGAGCGTTGGGTGGATGTTGCGCATGAGTTGTCCAATGAGCGGTTTATTAAAGCGCATTTTTTGTCGAACTTAGTGCAACAGCCGGAATTTTTGCCCTTATATGTTGAGGCTGACTCGGTGGCTACATCCCTACCGAGCGTACTCAACAACTATAAGCGCGCCACAGCCAATCGCACCTCGAAATATTTTTTTGATGCAGTGATATTAGGCATGGGCACCGATGGTCATACGGCCTCATTCTTCCCAGATGCCGATAACGTGCGTGAGCTGATTACATACAACGAAGCAGTAGCGCTGCAGTCGTGTGTCTCGCCTGCGAGCCAGGTAGAGCGTGTCACTTGGAGCTTAGCGGCACTCTTGCGAACGCCCTTTCTAGTGTTACACATGACTGGGCAAACCAAACGCGAGTTATTCGAACAAGCAACACAAGCGGATACCGCCAATTTAGCCGATTTAATGCAGCTGCCCATCAGGAGTGTTGCTTATCAGAGTCATGTGCCGCTGCATGTTTACTATTGCGATTAGTTAGCACTAATTTGTAGTCCTTAGTTTAGATTGCGGCAATCGCCCATCAATAATTCACCGAACGGCAATAGAGTGCCTTATTTGTTATGTCAAAAATTTTAGCAACCGTTACTCAACGAATTATCGAACGAAGCAAAGCGAGTCGTGCTGCGTATCTTGCAGACGTGGAAGCAATGCGTAATCAACCGCCTGCGCCCGACCGGCTGTCCTGCAGTAATTGGGCGCATGTGGTGGCGGCTGAATCGGCTCAAGATAAGGTCGCGATTCCCGCTGGGCAGGGCGCTAATATTGGTATCGTGACGGCCTATAACGATATGTTATCGGCGCACCAACCGTTTGCAGCCTACCCGAATCAAATTAAGTTAGTGGCGCGCAGTCACGGCGCAACTGCGCAAGTAGCGGGCGGCGTGCCTGCGATGTGTGATGGTGTTACGCAAGGCCAGCCCGGCATGGAGCTCAGCTTGTTTAGCCGCGATGTGATTGCGATGGCCACGGCCGTTTCGTTGTCCCACGATGTCTATGATGGTGTGATGTGTCTTGGCGTATGCGACAAAATTGTACCTGGGCTCATTATTGGTGCTTTGCAATTCGGCCATCTGCCAGTCATGTTTGTGCCCGCCGGACCTATGCCATCGGGTATTTCAAACAAGGAAAAAGCCGCTGCCAGACAACGATTCGCCGCCGGCGAAATTGATAAAACCGAACTGCTTGCAAGCGAATCGGCATCCTATCATAGCCCAGGAACCTGCACATTCTATGGCACTGCCAATACCAATCAAACGTTAATGGAAGCCTTGGGCGTGCAGTTAGCGGGTACGTCGTTTGTAAATCCTGGCACCGAGTTGCGTTCGGCTTTAACGGCCGAATCGGTGGTGCGTCTGCTCAATCAAACGAGCAAAGGGAGTGAATATCGGCCGATTTCAGAAGTAATTACCGAATACTCGATTGTGAACGCCATCGTTATGATGATGGCCACGGGTGGTTCAACTAACTTAACGCTGCATCTGGTGGCCATGGCCGCGGCCGCGGGTATTCAAATTAATTGGCAAGATATGGATGACCTGTCTCGTGCGACACCGTTGCTCGCAAAGGTGTATCCGAATGGCTCAGCGGATGTGAATCAGTTTGAAGCGGCCGGTGGTTTAGCATTTATTGTGCAGCAATTGCGTAGCCATGGGCTACTCAACGAAAACGTAGTAACCGTAATGGGCGAAGGCCTTGACGCGTACACGCGCAAACCGTTACTTGATGGCAAACAATTACGCTGGTCTGAACCCTTTACGCACAGTGGCGATACAAGCATTGTTGCGCCGCTTGACGCCGCTTTTGCCGCTGAGGGTGGTATGCGCATGCTTAAAGGTAACTTGGGAACAGGAATTGTGAAGGTGTCGGCCGTTGAGGAGCGTTTTCAGTCGATTAAGGCGCCGTGCCGAGTATTTGAATCGCAGGAGGCTATGCGTGCCGCTTTCGATAACCACGAGCTAGATCAGGACGTGATTGTAGTGGTGCGCTTTCAAGGCCCGGCTGCGAACGGGATGCCCGAACTGCATAAACTTACCCCCTATTTAGGCCTGCTTCAGGACCGCGGACACAAAGTTGCCTTGGTTACCGATGGTCGTATGTCAGGTGCGTCGGGTAAGGTGCTCTCGGCCATTCATGTAAGCCCTGAAGCTAAGAAAGGCGGTTTGCTCGCCAAGTTAAAAGATGGCGACGTACTTGAAATTAATAGCCATGAAGGTCTATTACATGCGCATGTGAGTGATCAGGAGTTAGCGCAGCGCGAGGCGGCCCCTGACACGGTTGATGAGCGCACACTTGGTCGTGGCTTGTTCGCAAAGTTGCGTGCGCTTGCAAGTAATGCGGAGCACGGTGGCTCCATTGTATAAATATTCCTAATTCTGCAGAGAAAGACCTTATGAAATCATTTAGTCAGTTATTGGCGAACGAAAAGACCGTACCCGTGGTAGCCGTGGATAATGCCGAGCAAGCCATTGGTTTGAGTCGCGCCCTATTAGAGGGGGGCGTGGGCGTAATTGAAGTAACGCTGCGTAACGAATTTGGTGTGCAAGCATTGCAGTTGATCAAACGTGAAGTTCCCGAGATGATTGTCCTGGCGGGTACCGTGAATAACGTCACGCAACTTAAGCAAGTAGCGGATGCGGGTGTAGATGGGGTGATTAGTCCAGGGTTGACTCCTGCGCTGGCGCAGCTTGCCAAAGATTTAGGTGTTCCGTATTTACCAGGCGCGGCCACGGCGTCTGACATTCTGCTAGCAATAGAGCATGAGCTGTTTGAGTTAAAGCTGTTTCCTGCTGCCATCGTCGGTGGCATTCCCGCATTAAAAGCCTTTGCTGGACCGTTTCCCACAATACGATTTTGTCCCACGGGTGGCGTTAATGATGCGAACTACCGAGACTATCTCGCGCTCGAAAATGTGATGTGCGTAGGCGGCACATGGTTTGCGAGTGCTGAGCAAATACAGCGTTGCGCATGGGATGAGATTACGGCCAACTGCCGCTTGCTCGTAACAAGTTCTGGACACTGAAGGCACTTTAAAGTTTAGTAAGTGGTCTTTGCCACTTGGAATTTTGCAGAACAACGCCATAACTAGATAAACCACTGGATAATGGGATACTAGTTATGCGCTTATTTGCTCGACCGTTGGCCGCCGCAGTTGTGCTCGTGTTGCTCTTTTTGCTGGCTCTAGGCTGGTACTGGAGCCGCGAACCTGAGTTGATGACACTCAAAGCGCCTACCACAGAATATTCTCAAGAGATGGGCGTTAAGCCAGTAGTGGGTTATGCCACTACGCAGATGATGGTGCAGTCTATCAATACTCTGCTCAACAAGCCAGGCGGCTACTTGAGTAACGACATTAGCCCCCCAGGCGTGTTTTTAGACAATATTCCAAACTGGGAATTTGGTGTGTTGCAACAAGTTAGGGACTTAGCCAAGGCCCTGCGTAATGATTACAGCCGTTCACAAACGCAGTCTGTGGCAGACCCAGATTTAGAGATTGCTGAGCCGCGCTTTAATGTGAATAGCGAAGCCTGGATTTTTCCGTCGGCCGAAGGTGAGTATGGGCGTGGCCGTGACGCGCTTATTAAGTATTTGCAGCGGCTATCCGACACGCAACAAAAAAATGCGCAGTTTTATGCGCGCGCGGACAATTTGAATGAGTGGCTCTCGTTAGTTGAGAAGCGTTTGGGATCTTTATCGCAGCGATTAAGTGCCGCTCGTCCTCAGGCGCGGCTTAACACCGATTTGGCTGGCGACACCAAAGCGCAGCAATCAACCCGGGGAGAAGACGAGGTAGTCGCCGCAGTGTCTTGGTTTAAGATTGATGATAATTTCTATGAGGCGCGTGGTACTGCTTGGGCCCTGATTCATTTTTTAAAAGCGGCCGAAATGGACTTTAACCTAGTGTTAAAAGACAAAAATGCGCTGCCCACTTTGCGCCAAATTATTCGCGAACTCGAAGCTACCCAACAACCGATGTATAGCCCCATGGTGCTAAATGGATCTGGCATGGGTTTGTTTGCCAATCACTCACTGGTCATGAGCTCGTATATCGCACGTGCGAATGCCGCCATTGCTGATCTGCGCAGACTACTCGCTGATGGTTAGGTTTATAGCTCGACATAGCCTTGGCGGTGCTGTCGTGATTGCATAAAAAAGGGCAAACCAAGTGATCATTCTTGGTTTGCCCTTCATTGCTTGAATAAAGCTCTACGCTTTGCGTTTATTTCTTCTCCCAAAATTTGGCGTTTTTAATGCCAAGCTTGATCGGGTCAAAGGTGAACTTCGTAACGCCGTTACGTTGTTGTTCCTCGTAGTCTTTGAGCGCCTTGATGGCGGGTCGACCCATAAAGAATATGATCAAAATACCAATGATATTGACCCACGCCATTACGCCCACGCCAATGTCGCCTAGCCCCCACGCAAGGTTTGCCGCTTTTACCGTTCCATAAAAGACGGCGGCCATGAGTACTATCTTCAGGATTAAAATGGCACCCGGTAATTTAATGAACCGCTTGATGTATACCACATTACTTTCGGCAATATAGTAGTAGGCCATTAGGGTAGTAAACGAGAAAAAGAACAAGGCGACCGCTACGAATGGATTGCCGATGCCAGGCATCATGCTTTCGATGGCCATCTGCGTGAACGCAGGACTCGCGATGACTGTACTCGGATCGAGATTCTGGACTAACATCGCCCCACCTTCTGGGTGCACGTTATAGGCGCCTGTAATTAAAATCATGAATGCGGTAGCCGTGCAGATAAACAGCGTATCCACATAGATCGAGAACGATTGCACTAAGCCTTGTTGAGCTGGGTGATCTACTTCGGCCGCGGCCGCTGCATGCGGTGCAGTACCTTGTCCTGCTTCGTTGGAATACACACCGCGCTTCACTCCCCAGCCAATGGCCGCGCCAAAGCCTGCCATAGGAGTGAAGGCATCAGCAAAAATCATGGAAATGATGCGAGGTAACTCGCTGGCGTTAATCGCCACGATTACACATGCGGTAATGATGTACGCCAAGGCCATAAAGGGTACAACCACTTGCGCAAAGTTGGCGATGCGTTTTACTCCGCCAAAGATAATAAAGCCAAGAATAGTTACGATAACCGCACCGGTAATAATCTTGGTGCTGTCGAGCTCGCCCAGTGAGGTTTGCACCATGGTGCCAGCACCAAGCGTTTGCACCACCGCGTTGCCAATGGCATTCGACTGTACTGTTGGCAGTAATACGCCGCAGGCGATAATGGTCGCAATAGCAAAGATCCATGCGTACCAAGTTTGCCCCATAGCCTTTTCAATGTAGTAAGCCGGGCCGCCTCGGTACTGCCCATCCTGTACTTCTTTGTAAATCTGTGCGAGCGTCGCTTCGATGTAAGCGGTTGCAGCGCCTAGGATAGCCACAAGCCACATCCAAAAGATCGCCCCCGGACCGCCAAATCCTATGGCAGCCGCTACCCCAGCGATATTCCCAGTCCCAACACGACCTGATAAAGATACTGTTAAGGCTTGAAACGACGAGATGCCCTGCGCGGAACTTTCGTTATTAACGATTAAACGTAGCATCTCTCTAAAATGTCTAATCTGTACGGCCCGTGTCCAGATGGTGTAAAACAAACCCGCAGCGAGACAGAGATACACTAACGCGGGGCTCCAGACGATACCGTTTACGGCGTTTACAAAGTTTTCCATAGTGATATGCGTTTTTTGTTTTCGGTGCTTGGAGTATAAATGAATCACCTCTGCGAGGTTAGATTTATGGTGTTGGCTGGGAAGGACAGGTTGCTGATTGTCATCCCCGCGAAGGCGGGGACCCAGATCCATTTTCTGTCGCGTTGCTCAACCTTGCCCCCCGCCTCCGCGGGGGTGACGGTTTTGCTATATGGGGGGTGACGTACCTACATCCACTTAAAACGTCTTGGTAAATTAGGTAAGTGTTGGCTTTAAATCTTTTAGCTTCGTTTTAGAACATCGCTCTTTCGCATCTCGGCAACTGCTCCTGCGTTGCACTACCTCCTGCGTCCATGCAGTCGCATGCGACCGCGATGTACCTACATCCTTTGGGACATCTTGGTGTTTAGCGCGGTAATGGGTTGAGCATTTTCGTTTCGTTTAACAACATCGCTCCTGCGCGTCCGTGCGCCCGCGATGTACCTACATCCATGTAGGCAACGCTGCTCTTGCGCATCTCGGCAACTGCTCCTGCGTTGCACTACCTCCTGCGTCCATGCAGTCGCATGCGACCGCGATGTACCTACATCCATTGAGAACGTCTTGGTATTTAGCTCGTTGCTAGGTTGAGCACTCTTACTTCGTTTGACAACATCGCTCTTTCGCATCCATGCGACCGCGATGTACCTACATCCATGTAGGCAA
>CAYOXK010000082.1:0-11853 GCA_964407915.1 uncultured Gammaproteobacteria bacterium | reverse complement strand
ATCACCAGAACTACTATTTGAAAAACCCATGGCGCTACAAGTACTACCGAAATGGGTGCGGGCGAGACAAACGTGTGGCGGAGCTATGGGGAGAGAACAGTCGCTAAACTTAGGATAAGCGCCTTGCATTAACGAGCCGATAGGTCGCGGTTAATTAACAACTCAAGCGGCGACTCATCGAAGGCAATATCAAACTCGGTTAGACTATCGGCTCCATCGAGCGAAAGAGACTTAAAGTCAAACAAGCGGCTATCGAACAGGTGCGATGCAGTAATGCGCGAGAGCGACTTAAACACATTCAACACACGACCGGGCGATTGGCGATCCCACTCTTGCAGCATAGCCTTGATTTTCTGACGTTGTAGATTATCTTGGGAGCCGCAAAGATTGCAGGGAATGATCGGGAACTGACGCAAATGTGCGAATGCCTCAAGGTCTTTCTCACGACAATAGGCAAGCGGTCGAATAACAATATTCTTGCGGTCGTCGCTTACCAACTTCGGCGGCATACTCTTAAGTCGCGCGCCGTGGAACATGTTTAAAAAGAGCGTCTCGACCATGTCGTCCATGTGGTGTCCAAGGGCTATTTTGGTGGCGCCAAGCTCGCCAGCTACACGATATAGAATTCCTCTGCGCAAGCGTGAGCATAAAGCGCAGGTCGTTTTACCCTCGGGAATTTTATCTTTTACGATACTGTAGGTGTCTTCCTCAACTATCCGATATTCAACACCACGAGCCGCTAGATAATCAGGCAGTATTTGCTCTGGAAATCCGGGCTGCTTTTGGTCCAGGTTAACAGCGACTAAAGAAAACTGAATGGGTGCACGGCTTTGCAGGGCTAATAACACGTCCAGCATGGCATAGCTGTCTTTACCGCCCGACAGACACACCATCACACGGTCTCCGTCAGCAATAAGTCCAAAGTCCTCAATCGCTTGACCCACGTTACGCTGCAGGCGCTTGACGAGCTTGTTATCGTTGTAATGAGATTTTCGGTTATCCATGGGTCTTAAAGGACTTGCTGATTCTATTAGCCGCAGGGCGGAACTGCGCGCAGTGTACCCGCGAACACTTAAAAATATAAGCACATCGATGCATATTCGTGGGCGATCAGCGCATATTCTGGTGTCACGCGACTGTAATATTCGTTGGCGGATGCGCGTGCTTTAGTCAATTCGTGTCACAATTCTGTAATATGCTGTAGGTCTAATGTGCGAAATTCTCTTGGCTGCCCAGTTCAGGCGCCCCATGACCTTTCACTAACCACGACCCCTAAAACAATGAGCGCACACATTTTAATTGTTGATGACGAAGCGGCTATTCGTGACATGGTCCGACTGGCATTGGAAAACGAGGGATTTACGGTGTCCGACGCAAGCAATGCGCATCAAGCGGGATCGATGCTAAACCAAGGCAACTACGATCTGATTCTACTCGATTGGATGATGCCAGGAATCTCAGGCATTGATTTTGCTGGACGATTACGTCGAGAGGGCAATCACGCAATCGGCATCATTATGCTTACCGCTCGAGATAACGAAGACGACCTGATCCGCGGCTTGAGTATTGGCGCAGATGATTACGTCAAAAAGCCTTTCTCAACAAAAGAGCTTATTTCACGCATTCAGGCGGTACTTCGCAGGCTAGGTTCGACCACGACGAGCACTGACATAATCACAGCAGGCAAGATCACCATCGATCTTGAACAGCATCGCGTAAAAATAGAGGGTGAGAATGTCGATTTAAGTCCGACTGAATTTCGGCTGCTGCATTTTTTAATGTCACACTCCGATCGCGTATTTGCGCGCGATCAATTATTGGACAATGTCTGGGGCAATCAGGTATACGTGGAAGATCGCACCGTAGACGTACACATTCGTCGGCTGCGTAAAGTATTGGAAACCTTTAACTGCGACAGTTATATTAATACCGTGCGCGGAGTGGGCTATCGATTCTCTTTGCCCGACTAAATTAAGCACCGCTGAACGCTATCCTACTGGTCTGAATCTAAGACGGCCTTTATCAGAATGCAAGAAGATCTTTGGAAGATAGCCAGTGCGCTGCTATTAGGCCTGATCCTCGGCTTAACAACGGGTTATATACTCCCCAGTCTGTTGTTAGCCTGTCTGGGGATAATTGCGTGGCAAATACGTCGCTTACACAAGCTCAGCAAGTGGGTCGACAATCCAGTAATTGAGACCGTACCCAATGCCGATGGGCAAATCTATGTCATTTTGCGCAAACTCGCGCGTCGCGATAAAAAAAACAAACAGCGACACCGTCAATTAAGCAGTTTTCTAAGCCAGGTACGCAAAGCGATTGGCACCCTACCCGATGCTATTGTATTAATCGACTTAACAGGCAAAATCGAATGGGCAAATAATAACGCGCTCGGCTTGCTTGGTATTCGCTGGCCCGCGGATCACGGATTGCGCCTTGGTGACTTAGTGCGCTACCCAGAATTGGAAGGATTGATCAATGCACCTGAACCTGCAACGCAGGGTTTGGAAGTCGCTTCGGCCATGCAACGCGGGATTGTGTTAAACATAAAGTGTTTAGCCTATACGGAAGACTTGCGTATGGTGATTGCTCGGGACGTAACACGACTGGTCCGCACCAATCAGATGCAACGCGACTTTGTTGCTAATGTATCACACGAACTCAAAACACCCTTAACCGTGCTACGGGGTTACATCGAAATTCTACGCGGTCAAAAGGATCTTCCAATGGCATTTGCTAAACCACTCGAGCAGATGAATGCGCAAAGCGCCCGCATGGAACTGATCGTGCGCGACTTACTTTTGTTAGCAAAGCTCGAGTCGACACCGGATGTGACTTCCAAGGACTCCGTAGATATGGCGCACATCATCTATTCGGCGGTGGAAGCTCTACAACCACTTATTCTGGAAAAGCAGCACAGAGTAGAAATAGTGGCGGATCCCACTGTGCAGGTTGTTGGAGCAGCAACGGAGCTGCACAGCGCGGTGGTTAATTTAATCACCAACGCAATACATTACACACCCCACGAAGGATTCATTCAAATCAACTGGGGGGGGCATGCAGACGGCGCTCGACTCAGTGTTAAGGACAATGGCGATGGCATTGAGAGCCATCATATTGAACGACTTACGCAACGATTTTATCGGGTCGACAGTAATCGCTCGAGAGATCGCGGCGGTACAGGCTTGGGACTGGCGATCGTTAAGCACGTGTTACAGCGTCACCGTGCTCAATTGCAGATCGAGAGCGAGGTAGGCGAAGGCAGCGAGTTTATCTGCGCATTCCCCCTCACCCAGACATTGATTAACCCCAGCGAAATTCACAAAGAGCCAGCGCCCGTTACACGCATCTATTAGTATTGCGGTCGCATTCAGGTCGGTTAAACTCGGCCCAGCCCTAGTAGCCCTAAGCTCATTGTTTAAAGCGGAACCGCGCAATCACATAAGCATGGTCACTGGCTTTGTCAGTATCTTCGCCAGGGGTTACTCCCAGCAATTCATTGCCGTGCAAAATGGCATACTCTGGTAAGCCAACTTCAAGTAATGATGAACTCACAATACCGTGCATCAGCACTTGTAGCTTGCCGCGGTGGTTGTAGTCATAGCGATCCTCTGGCGATAATTGAAAAACCAAATTTTGTGCGCCCTTTGCGCACAAGGTCGTCAATGTTTGGCTGTGCTCGCCATCATTGAAGTCACCTGTTACATAGTAGTGGGCGTCTTGCTTAGCAAGTCTTTCCATTTCGGCCAGCACTATCTCTGCTTGCTCTATACGCGTGACAAGTTTGGGATCTGACCCCGGATTATGGGGGCTGAACACGCTCTCTTGATGGCGTTTTGAAGCAAAATGCACATTGAATACCGACATGGTTTGACCGCCATCGAGCAACTCGAATTCGGCCACCACGGGCTTACGCGAATCGATAAAAGCGGGGGAGTCAACCCCGAGTCGACGTACACTATGCGGTACAAGACGCACTAAATCGGTACGATACAAGAACCCATTGCGTATATTACCGCCTGGCTGGCCGCCATCGGCGTTCAATTCAGGTTCATGATCTACCCATTTATAGGGCACGTCAGACAGTTGTGTAATCGCCTGCAACAATAATTGGTAGGTGTCGTGCGCCTCTGTCACATCAGTGAGTTCGGCACCGTCGCTATCTTGAATCTCTTGCAACGCCACTATTTCGGGTGCCTTGGCGTTAACGACAATGGCTTTGGCAAGCGAGGTAAAGCGGCCATCGCCATAATCGTCGTCGATATCTGTGCGTGGATTAACCACCAACTCAGCATTTTCTATTTTGGGGTCGAGGTTAAAGCAATTGAGCGTCATTACTCGAATGGCGGCTGCTTGCCTTTGCCACGGGGATACTGATACTTGAGCGTGGCGATGCGCTACACTGAAGCGGTGATTTACCGACAACTGGTAAGCGTCTACGCGATAGTGCAGCGCTCCAACCACGTCTGATGTCAGTATCGTTCCTACGTCCAGAGATTGTGCAAGCGAATAATCGATGACTCTAAAACCCGGAAACCAGGTATTGCCATCCGCCTCACCAACAACCAACCCTCCACCGCTGGCAGCGAGTAAGCCTAGATTATGGTTTGGCAGACTCAATACATAGTCTCCAAACTTATTGCTCGGCGCGATAAAAACGCTACCCGAGGGAATCTTAAACAACATACCCTCCGCGCTATTCAGCCAACGGGCCAATGTTGGTCCCTGCGCGACCAGTATCGTAGGATCGAACTCTAAGGGCTCCAGGGATAGTGAATCGAATGAGTGACGCTCGTGCGACTGATATACAAGTTGCGTGACAGGTTTCGCCAAGTCATGCGCTAAATAGTTCGCTACCTCCCCAGTCACTTCGATTGAAACACCGAGCTGAGGCCTAAAGTCGGGGCTGTAGATAAAAATGGCATCGGAAGACAATCCGTCCCAGACAGTATTCGGGCTTTGTAGATAAAAACCGCGATGCAAAACACTCGTCACAACCCCAACTACGCTCACCATCTGGCCAGCGTAATCAGATTCAAGCCCCTTTCCTTGTACGGCCTTTATGGTCAGTTTAATGCTCAATGAGTTTGCCCACATCCGCTTTGTTGTTCCCCCTTTAGTATCGACGCAAGGGGCTACGAAAGCAAGGTGAGCTCGGAACCCGCGTGCGGACTACACTGCACTCGGCACTGCAATTGCAACGGGTAAGCCGGGGCAGGCTAGGCCGAGTGTCGAAACGAAACGGGCCGCTAAACGTCACTGGACGATGCTGAGCAGCGCCAGTGACTGCCCAACGACTTGATTATAAAGCCCGACTAAACTGCCCTATTTGAACTGCTCTTTGATGCGGCTCAATTTGGTGTGTCTAACGTCTTCGCCCTCCACCAAATAAATGACATTCTCGCAAATGTTGATGCAATGATCACCGATACGCTCGAGTGAGCGCGCCGCCCACAGCACATCGAGTGCGTCAGCAATTTGCGTGGGTTCCTTCTTCATAAACTCGATGATGCGCACCACATTACGAGCATATTCTTCGTCTATGTCCTGGTCCTTGCGCATATTACGCACCGCTGAACGGCTTTCCATGCGCGCGTACGTATTGAGTGTGTCGTGCAACAATTCCTTTACTTGGGTGCCTAAACCCAATAGGCCCTTAAAAGCTTTGGCTGAGGCGCCACTGTCGAGCACATGCCGCACCATATGGGCAACGCGCTCCGCTTCGTCGCCAATACGCTCTAAGTCTCGAACCGACTTAGTGGTGGCAATAATCATTCTGAGATCACCCGCAGCGGGCTGACGTTTCGCTAGAATCTGCGTGCACTCCTCGTCAATCTGCATCTCTAATTTGTTTACCTTACGATCTAGCTTTTCCACATCTTTGATGACGGAGCTGTCGCCAGTGCGCAAAGCTTCCAAGGTTTTATCGAGCTGCACTTCAACCAGCCCACCCATTTTTAATACGCGTGAACGAATTTCGTCGAGTTCTTGATCAAATTGACGAGAAATGTGCCCGCCGACTAAAATTTCATCATTCATAGCAATGCCTATAACCTATCGTTAACCTGTTAACCGATGCGCCCGGTAATATATTCTTCAGTAAGATGATGTTCAGGATTAGTAAACACCACCGATGTGTCATTCACCTCGATCAATTTACCAAGGTGAAAGTACGCTGTGCGTTGTGAAACACGCGCCGCTTGTTGCATCGAGTGGGTCACGATGCAAATAGTAAAATTCTCGCTCAATTCGCTGATTAGCTCTTCAACAGTAGCTGTCGCGATCGGATCTAATGCTGAACAGGGTTCGTCCATTAAAATCACTTCGGGATTCACCGCGATTGCGCGCGCAATGCACAGTCGCTGTTGCTGGCCCCCTGACAAGCCCGTTGCGGCCTCATCCAAACGATCCTTTACTTCCTTCCACAAACCGCAACGTTTTAGGCTGCTCTCGACGAGTTCGTCTAGTTCGAGTTTGTTGTCTGTTAGGCCATGAATGCGCGCGCCGTAGGCAACATTTTCGTAAATCGACTTAGGAAACGGATTGGGTTTCTGAAACACCATACCGACCCGAGCGCGTAATTCCACGACGTCGATTTTGCGGTCATAGATATTCTGATCCTCGAGCTTTAGAGTACCTTCGACTCTACAGATATCGATTGTATCATTCATCCTGTTCAGACAGCGCAAAAACGTAGATTTGCCGCAACCCGAAGGTCCAATCATCGAGATAACCTGATTCTTGCCTATGTCTAGGCTGGCATCGTAGATTGCTTGTTTTTCACCGTAAAAAACATTTACGTTGCGTACGCTCATTTTAGCATCCTTGAGTAAAGGCTTGCCGGTCGTTTTATAAGTGTCGTTCATAATTTGATTAGATGTGTCAGCCATAGTGTTAATTACGGGTTTTCGATCGATTAAAAGCGTGCGAGATTTGCTCTACCAGCGGCGCTCGAGCCGCTTACGCAACCACACAGCCGTACTGTTCATAAAAATAAGAAACCCGAGCAAGATCATAATGGCCGCCGAGGTTTTTTCCACGAATGCCCGCTCAGGACTATCTGCCCACAAATATACCTGCACTGGTAATACAGTGGCCGCATCGGTAATCGAAGCGGGGGTCTCAACAATAAAGGCCACCATGCCAATCATAAGCAGAGGCGCTGTCTCACCTAACGCCTGCGCCATGCCAATGATCGTGCCCGTGAGCATGCCAGGCAAGGCCAGCGGTAACACATGGTGAGTCACCATCTGTACCTTCGATGCGCCCATGCCCAATGCGGCTTCACGAATCGAGGGCGGAACGGCTTTAATAGCTGCGCGACTGGAGATGATGATGGTAGGCAAGGTCATCAATGTAAGCACTAAACCACCCACTAAAGGAATGGAGCGCGGCATACCAAAGAAATTAATAAACACCGCCAGACCCAGTAGTCCAAAAATAATTGAAGGTACGGCCGCGAGATTATTAATATTGACTTCGATAAATTCGGTAAAGCGGTTTTTTGGCGCAAACTCCTCCAAATAGATTGCGGTCGCGACGGCCACCGGAAACGACAGCAATAGCGTGACCAAGAGAGTCAGTAGCGACCCCACGACAGCACCATTAACACCGGCGAGTTCGGGGTCACGTGAATCGGCGTTAGTAAACAGTATTCGATTAAACTTAGTATAGATCGTGCCTTGCTCATGCATTTCTTGAACGAGCTCGATCTCTTGCTGATTAACGCGCCCGATAATGTCTTCACCGAGTTCGCGCCCAAAACTGTGCTTGTAATAAGTATCTATTTCATCGTCAGCGACAATGCTAATCGAACGCGTCGTGCCCAGAATCTCCGGATCGTCAATCGCCATCTTACGTAATATCAGGGGCGCGTCATTGGTGAACATACCATACAGTGTCATCCTTTCACGACGATCGGTCACGTCTGGATACTTAGCTTGCAGCGTCTCTCTGAACAACTTAGTAAAGCCAGCGGCCTTGATTTCATCAACAGTGGCGTGGGAACTCAACTCAAGGGTTTCAAGATCAAACGTCACTTCCAAATCAATATAAGTCAGTTTAAAGGCACCAATGCCCTTGGTAATAATATCTGTAAACAAAAACAACACCATCGCCATACCGAAGGCGACAGACAAACGTCCATACCATTGAAAGCGCTTTTCGCTGGCGTGACGACGCTTTAAATTCATAGACACGCGCGATGATTTATCGATCATATTTCTATACCTAGTATTTGCACAACTGAGGGGCTTTAGTAGACGTAGTAGATTTTAGTCGTACTGCTCGCGGTATCGCTTTACGACTGTGAGCGCGATAACATTGAGGACTAGCGTGATAGCAAACAGCAGTAAACCTAGCGCAAACGCTGCCAAAGTTTTAGCGCTGTCAAACTCCTGATCACCAATCAACAGCGTCACGATCTGCACGGTCACCGTGGTCACCGCCTCAAGTGGGTTAATGGTTAGATTGGCCGCAAGACCCGCTGCCATCACCACAATCATGGTCTCCCCAATCGCTCGCGAGGCCGCCAACAACACACCGCCCACAATACCTGGCAGCGCGGCTGGGAAGATCACTCTTTTAATGGTCTCAGACTTGGTCGAACCAAGGCCATAGGAACCGTCGCGCAAACTCTGAGGCACAGCTGTAATGACGTCATCGGACAATGACGACACGAACGGGATCAGCATCACCCCCATGACCAAACCCGCAGCAAGTGCACTTTCAGAAGAGGTATTGAGGGTGGCGAGCCAGCCGATGCCATTCTCAGCCCCCCAATCACGCAATGCGTCGCCATATTCACGAATTGCAGGCGCTATGGTTAGAGCCGCGAAGAAACCGTACACCACGGTCGGTATGCCAGCCAGCACTTCTAATGCAGGTTTGATTGTGTCGCGCACCTTACTGCTGGCATATTCGGCAAGATAAATTGCCGACATCAAACCTACCGGTACTGCGATAGCGAGCGCAATAAACGAAATCAGCAGCGTACCCACCAGCAGCGGAATCACGCCAAAAGCACCGGCCGCGCCTACCTGGTCAGCACGCAAAGCAATTTGCGGACTCCAGTGCGTGCCGAACAAAAAATCGAAAAAGGGAACTTTTTGAAAGAAGTTGTACGACTCAAACATCACCGAAAAGATAATGCCGAAGGTCGTGAAAATCGCAATACTCGAACAGGCGATCAGGGTGATGTTAAAGACTCGTTCAACCGCATAACGCGCGTTATTGTCCGCCGCAATAGTTCGGTAGCCTAGGATCATGCCGATGATCATCACCAGCAAAGCCAAAATTGGCATCGCCCCTTGGCTTAAACTTTGCAACTGAATCAACTTATTAACAGCAGGCGCGTATTCAGCGCCGAGCAATTCTAAAGAGCCAACGCCTTGCGCTACGTTGCCAATTTGGCTGATCAATAGACCTAGACTTGCAGCATCGAGCTGATTTGCTTCTGGCGGCAATTCGCTGCGCACTAACGCGGCAATAATTGAACCATCGAGCACAAGCCATAAGAAGATCAAAAAAAGAGCGGGCAACACGGCCCACAAGCTCATCAAAGTCGCGTAGTAACTAGGTAACGTCGCCAAATTACGAACGCCGCCGACAGGTCTCGCCACCTGAAAGGAACGATTTTGACCAATAAAATAGGCCGCTATGGTTCCAAGCAAAATGGCAACAAAGAGTGTTGAAAGGGTCATGGTGGTTCAGCCAAGAGTTAAACGACAAAAAGTGCCCGCAGAGTCACGAAAGCGCGCAGATTTGAGAATACCGAGTATAGCGAGCAATTGTTACAAAATTAAATCAAACAAGCCTAGCGCGATGCGATAGATCACAAGGGAGTACGAGCATAGCTTAACGTGCAACTTGGTGCATAGTCTGCGGAGCACCCTGCGGCGACCCCAGTATTTTCGGGCCAATATATAGAAAAAATAAAATGGCAGACGCAAGCGCCTGCCATTTCATTGTGAGACTCGCTAGTGCTACAAACTGATTACTCAAGTCTATAACTAAGCTGCCTCACCAGATGATCAAGATTAAGAGAGATCAAATTACAGTTGAGCTGGCAATGTTTTTAGCTCTTTAATTGCTGACATTGTAGCTTCAAGCTCAGCACCTGTTTGTGGAATCAAACCACGGTCTAACAAGTAGCCTTCTTGGCCGATTGCGTCTTCAGAGGCGAACTCAGCCATGTACTCTTCCATACCAGGAATTGTGCCGATATGAGCTTTTTTAACATAAAAGAACATTGCACGACTCATGTTGTACTCGCCGTTAGAAATCGCGTCAAACGCTGGCACTGTTCCATCAATCGCTACGCCTTGAAGGGCGTCAGCGTTTTGGTCCAAGTAACTGAAACCAAACACGCTTACGGCATTAGGATTCGCAATGATTTTTTGCACGATCAAGTTGTCGTTCTCACCGGCTTCAATATAAGCGCCGTCTTCACGGATTGCGCGACCGACGATTTTAACCACATCTTTACCCGTTACCGCGTCGCCTTTGCTCGCTTTAGCCGCTGCAAATGCTTTCTCGATACCCAGTTTAGCAGCCATCGCTTCCATGGCGGCTAGGTCGCCTTTCATGTCGTATAGTGCCGCCACATCAGGGATTTGGCGCGCGCCGCCTTCCAGTCCAAGCTCGTTAAATGAATCACGGGTGCCTGATGTTGGAGGTGGGCCGAGCACTTCGATTTTGGTGGCAGGCAAATCAGGGTTAACGTCTTGCCAAGTTTTATATGGGTTTTCGATAAATTTGCCATCAGGACCAGGTACTGATTTACCTAATGCCATAAACAGATCTTTACGACTTATAGACATCTGTGGTGCCGATTTAGAATTGGCCATTGCAACACCGTCATAACCGATCTTAACCTCAACAATGTCCGCTACGCCGTTCTCAGCACACAGATCAATTTCTGACTGCTTGATGCGACGACTGGCATTGGTGATGTCTGCAGTTTGCACGCCAAGACCCGTGCAAAACAATTTAAGTCCACCGCCAGATCCTGTTGACTCGATTTTTGGTGTGGGGAAGTCAGTTGATTTACCAAAGCGCTCTGCAACAACAGTGGCAAATGGGTAAACAGTTGACGATCCAACAATACTGATTGTATCGCGCGCAGAGGCACTCGATACAGCGGCGGCAGATGCCACCATAGCTAATCCAAGAATTAGTTTTTTCACTCTTCTACTCCTATCGGAAAGATGGTTAAGATTGATTTACGATGCGCGAACTCTAAAGACTTTGTGTGACAGGCATATTACAAGCCAAGGCGCGGTAACTCGCCCTTGCTACTGCCCTCCATTAAATTTAGCGCTTTTTGGAAACACGTCAGCGACCTAATCAGAACTCTTCAATCTAATTAGAATTAACGCCGCGCAAACCCTTTATCCAATAAAAACGCCCGCATACGCGGTCGCGTTTGGGTTCGCGTTTGCTTGCAAAGTTGTTCCGACCAAGTCTGCGAGAGTTTGCCTTGGGTGCGCTGCTCATAATAGTGTCGGATGTGCGCGTCATAGCTGAGCATCGAATCAGCGTACGCCTGTGGTTCTCTATAGGTGTTTTCGAACAGCACGGCTTCGATTGGTAGCCTTGGCTTCTGTTCCGGCGCTTGATCAGGATATCCGAGACACATACCAAAAAGCGGAATGACCAAATCGGGCAGGCCTAATGCGTCGGATACCGCTTGGATTTGATTGCGAATACCGCCGATATAGCAGATTCCAAGACCCAGGCTTTGGGCCGCAATCGCACAGTTTTGTGCAAACAGCCCCGTATCTAAGCTGGCAGTAATAAACTGCTCGGTCCAATCAAAGCGCGATTCTGCCGCTTCAGAGTTCGGCTCCAGCG
>CAYOXK010000081.1:0-12254 GCA_964407915.1 uncultured Gammaproteobacteria bacterium | reverse complement strand
AGCTTGTTTGGTTTTATTATTGGCTTGTGGGCGAATAATTTTGAGAAGCTTCAAATTATTCCGATTCTGGTGATCACTCCGCTCGTGTTCTTAGGCGGTACGTTTTATTCAATCAGCATGTTGCCACCGTTTTGGCAAACCGTAACACTGTTCAATCCAGTGGTGTATTTGATCAGTGGTTTTCGGTGGAGCTTTTTTGAAGTGTCCGATGTTAGCGTGTGGTTGAGTTTAGGCATTATTGTTGGCTTTTTGCTCATTTGCCTTGCCATTGTCGCGTGGATTTTTAAAACGGGCTACGGGCTCAAAGAATAACGCGTGATGGCTTGTTCGGTTACGCACTAGCACATTTGCAGAGGTATTAGGCGAGATGAATTCTATTGAGGATTTTCGGTTAGAGCTTGGCCAAACCTCCGAGATAGGCATGGCGATAACCTTAGCCACGATGATGTTCTCGGTGGCGTTAGGGTTGCGTACTGAGCACTTCGCCTTTTTCAAACACTCGCCACGCTTGTTCTTTAGCGGCGTGGCAGCGCAAATAATCGCTCTGCCAGCGGTGACGCTACTCTTGTGCTTTATTTTTACACCTAGCCCCACTATTGCGCTGGGCATGATACTCATTGCCTGTTGTCCCGGTGGTAATGTGTCTAACTTGCTGGTACTGCTGGCGCGCGGGAACACTGCTCTGTCGGTCTCGTTAACGGCCACATCGAGCGTAGCCGCCGCCTTTGTTACGCCCGTAGCGATTATATTTTGGAGTTCGCTGTATCCTCCCACCAACGAACTGCTGGATCGAATAGCGTTCGACACGGCGAGCTTTTTGGTACAAACCAGCGTCATATTGGCCTTACCATTATTTTTGGGAATGGCCGTAGCCCATTGGTTTGCCCGCGCCGCTGCTTGGCTGCAAAAGCCACTCGTAATGCTGTCGAGCTTTGGCCTGTTTGTGATTATTGTTACAGCGACCTGGCGTTATTTGGATCAGTTCGCGTTATTAGGTCTCAGTTTTTTTGCCTTAATTATTTTGCATAACGCAGTCGCGTTTTTGGTGGGTTACATCACCGCGCGACTCGTGGGTGCCGACCCGCGCTCGCGACGTGCTTTAGTGTTTGAAGTGGGTATTCAAAATTCTGGTCTTGGTATTGTAATTTTGCTAACGCAATTGGGCGGTATGGGCGGCGCCGCGGCGGTGGCTGGAATATGGGGAATCTGGCATATTATTGCAGGGCTAATGCTGGTGTGGGTGTTTCGGCGTGGTGATGCGCGAGTGGTGTTGGCTGAGGCATAATTAATTTGAGCGTACGCCGTCTCCCCCGCGCAGGGGGGAAACCATGGTTTGGCACTGTGGTAGGTAATGGATCTGGGTCCCCGCTTTCGCGGTGAGTCCGGCGGGGATGACATAGAAGTACGCGGGAGTGACGATTTCCAATCTGCGTGGCTGTCACGTATTAAAAAAATATAGAATGAGTAAAACCAAGTAAGTAACCAGAGGTAAACCATGTTCGATCTTAAAATCATCAATGGCCTAGTCTATCGAGGTGACGGCGCTACTCCGGAAACCCTAAACATCGGTATTAAAGACGGCAAGATTGTAGAGCTCGGTGATTGTGCCCAACCAGCTGAGCGTGAATTTGACGCAGCAGGCGCCATCGTTACACCGGGTTTTGTGGATGTACACACGCATTACGATGGTCAAATCTCTTGGGACGAAGAACTCAAGCCTTCCGTGAATCATGGCGTAACCACGGCCGTATTAGGTAACTGCGGGGTGGGTTTCGCGCCGTGCCGTGCCAACGATCGCGACAAACTTATTCGCCTAATGGAAGGCGTTGAAGACATTCCGGGTACGGCGTTACACGAAGGCATGAACTGGGAATGGGAAACGTTTCCTGAATACATGGACGCCATTGATAGGCGTCCACACACAATAGACTTTGCTGTGCTGGTACCCCACGACCCCGTGCGTGTGTTCGCAATGGGGGATCGCGCTGTATTCGACGAACCCGCCAACGAAGCCGATATTAGTGCGATGCGTGCGATTGTGCGCGAGGCCATGGAGGCCGGTGCGGTGGGCTTTTCGACGGGGCGCAGCGATGTGCATAAGACCTCCGACGGCGAGTGGACGCCCGCTAGCGAAGCCAGTAAAGACGAACTCGTAGGCATTGCGCAAGCTTTTCAAGGCCTTAACTACGGTGTGCTGCAAGCGGTAAATGATTTTGATATGGTGCGGCCCGAAGATAATTTCGACAAAGAATTTGAGCTGATGGAAGCTTATTTTAAAGCGAGCGGTGGCCGGCCCGGATCAATGTCGTTGATGCAGCGCGACTTCGCGCCCGACGACTGGCTGAAAATTATTCAGCGCAGCGAGCAACTTAATGCCGAAGGCTTGGATATTAGTTTGCAAGTAGCGCCACGCGCCATTGGGGTATTCAACGGGCTTAACTGCACTTTTCATCCTTTAATGGCATTTCCAAGTTATTTGGCCATTCGCGACAAGCCGTTAGCAGAGCGCGTGGCCATTATGCGCGACCCTGAATTTCGCGCCAAATTACTCTCAGAAAAGGTGGTCACGCTAGCTGGGCCAGGTTCACCCGTGCCGCCACTCGTGGATATGATGATTGGTCAGTTTCCGCAACTTGCCGAAAAAATGTTTAAGCTCGATCACAAAGGTGTGGTGGATTACGAGCAACAAAACGACACCTCGATTGCAGGGCAGGCGCGGCGCGATGGCCAAACCGTATGGGAGAAAGCCTACGACATCATGTTGCAGGACGATGGCAAAGCGCTGATCTACTTCCCCGTGTATAACTACACCGAAATGAACTACGACAACGTGTATACCATGCTCACACATCCCAAAGCTTTGCCTGGATTGTCGGACGGCGGGGCGCATGTAGGCACAATTTGTGATGCGAGTTTTCCAACTTATCTTTTGAGCTATTGGACGCGTGACCGAGCTCGTAAGGGTCGCAAGAGCATTGCGCTCGAGCGCGCCATTCAAATGCTGACCGCCGACGGCGCTGATTATTTGGGCTTACCCGATAGGGGTCGCATTCAGGTGGGCTTGAAAGCCGATATCAATGTGATTGATTACGATCAACTCGATTTAGGCGTGCCACAAATGGTGCAAGACTTACCCGCCGGCGGGCAACGCCTACTGCAGCCCGTAACGGGCTACAGGGCAACATTTGTAAGTGGCGAGCAAGTTATCGCTAACGACCAAGTGCTAGCCGCACGACCGGGCAGGTTGGTGCGCTTGAATCAGTACGCGATGTAGGGTTGGTTCATTCCCGCGAGGGCGGGAATCCATGGGACTAGCACTCATCCGTCACTCCCGCGCATCGTTGCATGGACGCAGCGAGTAGTGCAACGCAGGAGCAGTTGCCGAGGCGGGAATCCATGCTTTAGCAACGTGGTAGCAAATGGATCCCCGCCGACGCTGCGATGACGTTTCCGACCTACGCGGGGATGACGCGCGACGTCCGCCCTAGAACGTCCTGCTCCACTCCAACATAGTCTGTACATTCCGCGCGCGCTTTTCCTTAAACTCGCGGTTCGCTTGCTGGGCTATGAATGCGGCCTTGTTTTTAAAGTGAAAACGCTCGTCCGAGTGTTGTGCCAACTCATAGGCTTTAAGCATGTCTTGCAACGCTTTTGCATGACGCTGACTCAACTGCCAGGTGCGGCTGCGTAGTTCATAAAAGCGAGCATCTTCGTTGTACATGCTTAGCGCCTTATTAATGTGTCGTCGCGCCAATCGCGAGTCGCCCTGTTCCAAATATTCCTTGGCTAGAAAGTAGTGGTGATAGGGGTTTTGTTGGCGAATTTCAGTGGCCCTGCGCTGCAAGATGCTGGATTCTTTGAGTCGACCGAACTGTTCATATACCCGCGCCAGATTGGTAATGGCTACCAAGGTGGAGTCGTCGATTTTAAGCGCGTGCAGATAGATCGCCATGGCCTTATTCGGGTCGCCAAGGCGCTCGTTAAACACCCCGTAATTAACCCACAAATTGGGATCTTCTGTGTACTCCGCAATGGCCAGTTTTATTAAATGATTGGCCCGTATATAGTCTTCGGCACGAAACGCATCAATCGCTCGATTGCTCATTAATTGCGCGTAAGCATGCGACTCGCTAATCCGACGCTGCGGGTAATCAAAACGAAACTGGTCGAGCGCTAGATCAAAAATCTGTCGCCTTGGCCCGCGCAGTCGTATGCCGTTCACATGCCGATAAAACACTAAATTTTGCTCGTAGTTCATTCCCCAGTTTGCGGGGATGTCCACTTCGTTAATCTGAATTTTAATATCGATTTCAGCAGCTAGGGCTCTTAAAAATAGGGTAAACGACAAGCAATTGGCGCGCTTCTCTTCAAACACTTGTGCGGGTGTCAGGTTGGCATTTACATCGTAAACGACCCCTAGTCCATCGGGGTCAATGATCCATTCGGCTAGGCGATCAGCCGCGGTGATGTCGAGTACCGCATCGCGGTTAGGAAAAAGCGCCTGTACGGCCTCGCGCATTTGCGGTGTTATTCGCTTTAATTCGGCAAACGAAATGCGCTCATTAACGGGTACCGAATGAGGATACGCTACCACTTCGCGCAACAAGTCCGGCTGCCCCGGCGCATTGCTCGTCCAAGCGCTTGAGCCCAGTTCGTTGGATAAGCTAGCGCAGCCTCCTACCATAAACGCCAACAGCGTTAAAACTAGAGATTTGATGTTGACCATGGCCACGCCTCCTCGTTAACGATCTCGATCTAAACGAGTATATACCTACCAAAACCGGATTTTTTATACATTAACTTAATTCAAACAACTCGGAACCCACCTCCGTCTTTCCCCCTCCCACCGTCATCCCCGCGAAGGCGCGGATCCATTTTCTACCTCGGCGCAAACCCCTGGGATTCCCGCCTCGGCAACTGCTCCTGCGTTGCACTACTCGCTGCGTCAATGCAACGATGCGCGGGAATGACGCGTTCATGTTAGTCCATGGATCTGGGTCTCCACACTCGCGGGGATGACTCGGGGAAAACATCCCCCGTCTTTAAACAATTTTGCTATCACGCAACCTAGGGCTTTACTTTTACGCGTTTCGCAATACACTCTCGCTCTGGCAAATGGCTATTTGCCCAGGTGGCGGAATTGGTAGACGCGCTGGCTTCAGGTGCCAGTGATCGCAAGGTCGTGGAGGTTCAAGTCCTCTCCTGGGCACCATTTGGCCTCAGTCGCTCCTGCTCCGAATTTATCAGTTATCTCTCACCAGAGATTTAGTCTTATGAACTATATTGGTGTCTTGCGCATGCTGATTGGTGCTTGCTTTTCTTATCTGCATGCGGCGGTGGTGGTTCATCGAGTGGTGCGGCGCAGAACAATGACGTAACATTTTGCATCGCTACTGAGAACAGCACCAATACATTTGGAGTGTCAGAAACCACCTATACCAATACCTGCGATTTTGCGGGCAATTTGGGTTCCGGCATTATTGCCGTAACGGATATCGTTGTGCTCAACCCTAATCAATCAGTCACACGGCTTTTTTCTAACCGAAAATTTATTGCCTGCAGGCCGCCTTCTAATCCGATCACAGAGCAAACGGGGACCGTTCCGGTCTTTAAATGCACATAAAACTTGTCGAGTTTATGGAACTAAAGCATAGCGACTCCATTTTCTGATACCTCGCCAACGCGAGGCTGAGACTGTGCTCGTAGCTATCTTGAAATAGCGTGGATTGCTAATTCAAGTTATGTAGGCATCGAGAATAATGCAGTCATTCATGTTTCGAGCGGACCTTGACGTTGTTCGAAACTCAAGTGAGCGCTGCTAAAACACTACTAACGTTGCGGTGCGCAAATCTCTCACAATTCCGTTTGTGCGTAGTGTTAAAATTAAGGGTATGTCGTGCGGTCGCTCGTTCATGCATTGAAGCATGAGATTCATCTAGTTTGATTTATTTCGCGCACGTTGTCACCATCACATTCGAACCGAACTAGACGCAAAATGTTGGGCGCAGCGCTAGGATAGCACTTGCGACGAATTACGCAGTCCTGCTAGGTTGCTCTGTCATTCATTCAAATTAGCTACATGAACTTGGTGTTTAGTAGCTGCTTAGTATCGCTGGGCAAGGCTGGATTGGCTTAGCGACTAACCAAGCCGAATATGCGGGTGAACATTCGCGCAGGAACCAAATAGCCTCAACGCTCTAAACTATGAATAACGAACAGTTTTTTAACGAAATGTTTTCAGGTGGCGATACCCGCCAACCCTATCAGCGGGTGCAAGAGTGGTTGAGTACGACTTCGCCGGAGGAGATTGCGCGCAAACAAGCTCAGGCCGATACCCTTTTTCACCAACTAGGCATCACGTTTTTAGTGTATGGCGACGAGCCCGATGCCGAGCGACTAATTCCCTTCGACATTATTCCACGCGTATTTACGAGCGGTGAATGGGATAAACTGGAGCGCGGAATTAAGCAGCGAGCGCGGGCATTAAATGCCTTTTTGTGGGATGTTTATCATCGCGGCGAGATTGTTAAAAGCGGTCGAATCCCAGCGCGGCTCGTGTATAAAAATGCCGCCTACGAGCACGCCGTAGTGGGTTTCTCGCCCGCGCAGAAAATTTTCTCACACATCATCGGTACTGATTTAGTACGCACAGGACCCGACGACTTTTATGTTTTAGAAGACAACTGCAGAACGCCGTCGGGCGTATCGTACATGCTTGAGAATCGCGAAGCGATGATGCGCTTGTTTCCAGAGCTGTTTCAGACCAATCGAATTCGCCCGGTGGATCAGTATCCCAACCTATTGCGTCAAACTCTGGCAGCAGTTGCACCGCCTCGGTGTGAGAACGACCCAGTGATTGTAGTGCTCACCCCTGGCGCGTTTAACTCGGCATACTTTGAGCACAGTTTTTTAGCCGACCAAATGGGGGTTGAGTTGGTGGAGGGGCGCGATCTCTACGTGGATGGTAATTTTGTGTATATGCGCACCACTCAAGGCCGACGCAAGGTAGACGTTATCTATCGGCGCATCGACGATGCCTTTATTGACCCCCTGTGCTTCAATCCTGATTCGATGCTGGGCGTGCCGGGCTTGATGAATGTGTATCGCTCAGGTGGAGTACAAATCTGCTCGGCCCCAGGCGCTGGGGTAGCCGACGACAAAGCGGTATACACCTATGTGCCCGAAATGGTGCGGTTCTATCTGGGCGAGGAACCCATCTTAAATAATGTGCCCACGTGGCGCTGTTCAGAACCCGACGACCTTAAATATGTACTAGAGAACCTGCCTGAATTAGTAGTGAAAGAAGTGCACGGGTCGGGTGGCTACGGAATGCTTGTGGGACCGGCTTCCACCAAGGCCGAGGTGGCTGAGTACCGATTGCGCATCGAGGCCGATCCAGCCGAGTTTATAGCCCAGCCTACGCTGGCTTTATCCACCACGCCTATTTATGTGGATAGTGGCTTAGCGCCGCGACATGTAGACTTACGGCCTTATTGTTTGGTGGGGAAAAACATTGAGCTGTGTCCTGGCGGCTTAACTCGAGTGGCCATGCGTGAGGGCTCGCTCGTGGTTAACTCTTCGCAAGGCGGTGGTGTTAAAGACACTTGGGTGCTGGATGAGTACTAACAACGCGACGAGCCTTTATTATTATGCTTAGTAGAACCGCAGAAACACTTTATTGGACCGCGCGTTACATCGAACGCGCCGACACACTCGCGCGCAATTTAGAAGTGGCATACCGCATGTCGCTGATGCCCACGGTTAATTCGGGTGCAGGTTCCGAATGGCAGTCGATCTTAGCGACCAGTAACTTGATGGATGCGTTCAACGCCGAATACTCGGATGTAAACCAAACCAACATCGAGGATTTCTTAGTTTATAGCCCCTCGAATCCAGCCAGCATTCGCAACTGCATTAGAGCCGCACGCAACAATGCGCGCGAAGTGCGTACTGCGTTAACTAGCGATGTTTGGTCGGCGCTAAACCAGATGTTCTTAGATTTTAACGGAATAGTGAACGACCACAAAAACCTCGAGCTACCCGCGCTATGCGATTGGGTAAAGCAACACGCGTCAACCGTGCGCGGCAGTTTTTTAAGTACGCAGTTGCGCAATCAAGGATTCGACTTTTTTAATCTGGGAACCCACATCGAGCGAGCTGACAGTACGGCGCGTATTCTGGATATTAAATACTACGTGCTATTGCCTACGATCGATATGGTGGGCGGTAGCGTAGACCGCTATCAATGGACCACATTGTTGCGCGCGATGTCGTCTTATCGCTCGTACTATTGGCTGTATAGCGGTGACTACAGCGCTGAAAAAATTGCCGACTTTTTTATTCTAAACCGGTCTTGCCCCCGCTCTTTACAGTTTTGCGTTATTCAAACGGCGCATCATCTAGAGATGCTCTCGTCAGCACATGGGCGCTACAACAGTGCCCAGATGCTCGCGCTTAAACTAAAAGAGGAACTCAGCACCGTGCGGATAAACGACATTATCGATCAAGGGCTACACGAATTTTTGCAGAGCTTTATCGCCAGTAATAATCGGCTCAACGAAAACATCTCGCAGTCGTTTTTATTTGGTACTTACTAATGTTTTTACAAATCCAACATACTACTACTTATCGTTACTCTGAGACGCAGCGAATGGTCGTGCAAAGCCATAGACTGTACCCATCGCAATGCGCGTCGCAAACCGTTATCGATTGGCAGGTAACGGCCGAGGGCGCCTTGTTTGGCGATTACTTTGTAGACGGCGCGGGCGATCGACTGCGTACGATGACGCTTAATAATGAAGTGGATGCGGTCGAGGTTTTGGTGAATGGCACGGTGCAAACTGAAGATACAAACGGCATAGAAACCATCAAAATTGATCGGGTACCGGTACAAGCTTATTGTGTTGAATCAGCCTTAACCAAGCCAAACGATGAGCTCAGAGCCTTGGCCTATGATGCGATATCTGGCGTGGGCGCAAACCAGCTTGATCAAGCACATGCCATGATGGCCGCGATTAGCAATACCATTATTTACACGCCTAACTCCACCACCAGCGATCACACTGCGGCACAAGTTATCCTACAAGCCAAGGGTGTTTGCCAAGACCAAACACATTGCTTGCTGAGCATCGCCAGAGTAAACGGCATTCCCGCGCGTTACGTGACGGGCTATCTTTATGATCCTCAAAAAGGTGATAATTATGGCGAGAGCCACGCGTGGGCCGAACTGCACATTGAGGAGCTCGGTTGGGTAGGTTTTGATGCCACCAATCGTTGCTGCCCAAATGACCGTTATGTTCGCATCGGCAGCGGATTGGACAGCCTAGACGCGGCCTTGATTCGCGGCATCTCTCGTGGAATGGGATCTGAGTCGATGCATACCAATGTGCAAGTTAGTCAGGCCCAACAATAAAATAATCGCGCCGCTGGTTTTAGAGAAATGACGTATTGTGTTGGATTAAAGGTTGATGATGGCGTGGTATTGCTCAGTGATACGCGTACCAATGCGGGGTTTGATAACGTATCAACCTACCGCAAAATGTTTACCTTTGAAGAGCCTGGTGAACGCATCATTGTGATCCTAACAGCGGGCAGTTTGTCGGTTACACAAACCATCATCGCCAAGCTAGAAGAAGCAACTGAAGCGGATAAGAGCGGCGAGTTGTCGGTGCTTAAAGACGGTAGCACGCTCGAGATAGTTGAAATGATCGGCAATTTGCTCTCGCAGGTTAGCGCTGAAATTAATACCAAAATGGAGCGCATGAGCCAAGCTGCGAGCGCCTCGTTAATTGTGGCAGGCCAAACTAAAGGCGGCAAGCAGCGCTTGTTTCTGATTTACCCAGAAGGCAATTTTATTGAAGCGACCAACGACACACCCTTTTTACAAATTGGTGAGCATAAGTACGGGAAGCCGATACTAGATCGAGTTATTCAACGCAATACGAGCTTAGAAGATGCGCGCAAGGCAGCGTTGCTATCGATGGACAGCACCATTAGATCCAATCTGTCGGTCGGCATGCCGTTAGATTTGGCAGTCCTTAAACGCGACTCATTACGCTTAGATCAGCAAGAGCGTATTGAAGCGGGGGACGCGCGATTTACGGCAATGTCTAAAGCTTGGTCGGATGCCCTACGCGAGAGCTTTAAGTCGATTCCTTAGTTACTCGAAAAAGCGACAAACGCAAAGTAAGATCACCCACCCGTCAGTCCCGCGGGCGCACAGCTGTCATTTCCGTGCACCATTAAGTCATTCCCGCGCAGGCGGGAATCCACGAATTCGCACGGTGTTAAGCAATGGATCCCCGATGTCTCGGGGATGACGGCGGAGTGGCGGCACTGTGCTAGGCAATGGATCCCCGACTGCGCGGGGAAGGCGATTTAGTTGATGTTTCCGTCCGCCAAGAGAACCATAGATCGTTTTTTATTACAGCATAGTTTCTGACTCAGAAACTATGCTAGACTAATTATCAAATGCATTCAGACTTAGTCTTATCCATGGGCAATATACGCAAAGATATCAAAGAGATGCCGGCCTACACTGTGTTGGAAGCAGCACATTATTTGTCTGTGCCTCAAGCAACGGTTAGGTATTGGTCTACAGGCCAAGGGGACTATCCGCCTGTTATTGATATTGCGCAAAAGTCTCCCGCTGTTCTTTCGTTCTACAACCTGATTGAATTGCACGTGCTGGCGGCTACGCGCAGACAGCACGAAGTGTCTATGCGCAAAGTAAAGGAGGCTATTCTTTACCTTAAAAAGAATACGTCCTCCAAGATGGGGGAAAAACATCCGTTGCTCAGCGAACAGATGCTTACCGATGGGCTAGACCTGTTCATTGAACAAGCAGGCAGATTGGTGAGTATTAGTCAGGCTGGCCAAACAGCAATAAGAGAGGCGCTGAGTGCAGCGCTGCAAAGAATTGAGAGAAATAATCACGGGATCCCAATTCGCCTGTACCCATTCACTCGAACCGATATTAGAAATGCGCCCGCCATGGTGGTGATTGACCCCAGTTTATCGGCTGGTCGTCCTGTAATATCCGGCACAGGCTTAGCAACCGAAATAATTGCAGAACGGTACAAAGCTGGAGAATCAGTGCAAGAGTTAGCGGATGACTATCAACGCCCTCAAAGGGAAATTGAAGAGGCCATACGATGTGAGCTCAGAGTCGCAGCCTAAAGATGTAGTCTTTTTTCTGGATCGGAATTTCGGAACTAAGGTGATTGCGAATTTACTTCGCAACGCCGGATTTAAAGTTGAAATTCACGACGACCACCTTCCTCAAACGGCACCTGACGAAGCATGGATCTACTACGTGGCCCAACATGATTGGGTCGCTTTAACCAAAGATAAAAACATAAGGTATCGTGCCGCTGAGATTGGAGCAGTCAAAGATTTCGGGGCCCGCCTATTGGTAATCAGAGCTAAGAATACAACCGGTAAAGACATCGCTGACATTTTGATTACCTATCGCGAAAAGATTGAGAAATTCGTTGGCAGCGCCAACGCGCCATTTATCGCGGGCGTTGATCGTAATGGCAAGATAACGCAATACGATATTTAAGCCCAAGCGATGAGTACCATCCTGCTTCCGTCCTCTCGGGGGATCCCTTGGTTGAGCACTACGGCACGACGCTAACCAAATAACATGTTAGCGATAGTTGCCCACTGATCGGTCGCGGCAACGCCAAAAACGAATCCTAGCCACATAAACACCCACAGAAGGCCGAACCAGGTGATTCCGTGGATACGTGAGAGAACTCTGCGGTCGTGCCAGATGACCGCTGCAACCAATAATAAGCTGGCCAATATAGGGAACGGCGGAAAGTTGATCACGAAGCCAATTCTGGCCGTGGCGGGTTCCATAATGGCAAGGCCAGCGAACAACATTGCACGTTTATGAAATTCGGCGTTTAGTCGATTGGCAATGGCTTATGAATAGAATAGTAAAAAGCCAAACAGATCGAATACGGGAAACGCCATGAACTGTTGAATGGAAATATTAGGAATAGGCGATACACCACCATCAAACGAGTGTTGAGCCATCGACCAACCCGTTAACAGCATTGCGACTACTAACAGCATACTTAGCTGCCCCAGTCGCATATGCAGCGCTTTATTGTCGTTCCTTATCAAGGATGCTTGAACAATAAACAAACTGAACCAAGCCAAATAGACAATCGCATGCAGATGGAAAATTATGGGGTGTTCAAACGGGCTTACTTGACGAACCATCGCCGCTAGGCCGAACCCAG
>CAYOXK010000080.1:0-12328 GCA_964407915.1 uncultured Gammaproteobacteria bacterium | reverse complement strand
ATTTTGACGATGCTTGGGGCACCACTCTTTATCTGTCGCCCGTCACGGGCGAACTCCTTACGCAGCGACACACCCTGTGGCGCGTGTTCGACTTTTTGTGGATGCTGCACATCATGGATTACGCAGAGCGCGAGAATGTAAACAACACCATTCTGCGTGTAGTGGCCGCAATGGCGTTCATGTTAGTGCTCACCGGTTTCTGGTATTTGTATTTTAGGCTCAATGTCAGTACGGCGGTGCGTGCTTGGTGGCAGGGAGCAAAAGCATGAGCATGCGCGTTCTGCATAAATGGTTGAGTATTATTATTGGCCTGCAAGTGCTGATCTGGGTTACCAGTGGCTCGATCATAAGCCTGCTCGATCATGGAACAGTAAAAGGCCGCACCACTTTCATCCCAACGCCTGCCACCGAGCTAAACGCGACTAAGCCATTAGTAGACTTAGCCGCGCTGGCGTTGCCAAATGAGACTAATGTGACCGCCGTCGCCTTGGTGCGTAATGGGCCGAGCATCACGTATGAAGTGCAAAGCTCCAAGGGTTTGTTCTTATTTGATGCGCACACGGGCGAGCCGTTTACAGTAAGTGAGTCGTCTGCGCTCAGCACCGCCCAGAGCAGTTATTCTGGGGATGGCGAACTGCTCAAACATGAGTTCTTACCGGATGGCGCTGAGGAACTGCGCAAGCAGCATGGGTTTGCTCCACAATGGCGCACACAGTTCAACGACTCGCTCAGTACGCACGTTTACGTATCGGGAATAGACGGCCGTGTACTGGCGCATCGCAACGACTACTCCCGCGTGGTGGACTTTTTGTTAATGTTGCACTTCATGGATTATGGCAAAGAAGGCAGCTTTAATAATTGGCAAGTGCGAGTGGTAGGGTTTGCGGCCTTATGGTTTGCGATCTCTGGGCTTATTCTAGTAAAGCGCAGCTTCAGGCGGCGCGATTTCGCGTGGATCAAGCGGGCAACATAGCCCACGAAGATCGGAAATGAAGGGAGGGTGTTGACGAGGTGGGGGTTTCCAGCCTCGGCAACTGCTCCTGCGTTGCACTACTCACTGCGTCCATGCAGCGATGCGCGGGAATGACCGTTGGGCTGCACCCGTGCTCAGAGACAGAGCAATTCCGCGCCGCCTTGTTGCGTCATAACTGGAAAACACAATTCTTCATCGTCCACCACAACGCAGGCATTCGTGGGGTCGAAAACTCTTGGGCAAATATCGTCTACGTCGTCAACGCCATCACCGTCGGTGTCGGGATCACCCGCATCACACAACCCATCTTCATCTAAGTCGGGGCCATCATTGGCTGGATCATTGTCTGCAAGCTCACCAAACCCATCAACACCAATGGCGCAGTCGTCACACGCGTCTTCATCTTCATCGGCGCATATAAAGGGAGTGGAGTCGTCGGTGTCTATAACGTCCATTACGCCATCGTTGTCGCGATCCGCATCGCACGCATCACCATCACCATCACCATCAAGATCCGCTTGATCTTCGTTGGCGGTATTGGGGCAGTTGTCGCCACCCGTTGTTGCATACCCTGTAGGTAATTGTTCGCCAGAGCACACAGCTAAAAGCTCACCCGCGCCAATGCCGTCACCGTCTACATCTAAATACCCGTCAAGATTGGTCCACCGCGTATCGTCTAGCTGAGCACAATCTTGAGCATTATCTACTGGGTCCGCATCTATGTTTTGCCCCGTTCTAAAGATCAACTTACTGCCAATATACTGACCAGCTTCATTGGCTTGCGCATCGCAAATCTCCAAAAGCCATTCGCCCTGCCCTTGTACACCATTAAAGGTACTCATGGATGAATCAGGTAATGCGCTGCGTTTAAAGAGTGGCGTGGCGATGCTGTCGTCATCTCCGTCGTTAATCAATATGGGCGACGAGTCATCTAAGTAAAAATCGTAATTTTGATTCGAATCAGTCAGATTCTCGGTTACTAATTGCGCAGTGACTCCACCTGGAGAGGTCAGGCGAACTCTAAGATCTCCGCGACGTGTGTGCTCCGTGGTGAGCGCCAGGATTAGTCCATCAACGATATTATTTTCGGTTGCTAGTATGCGCCGAGTTAAATAATTGTTGCTCGCGCAGCTAAAGAAAACCTCGCTCACCTTAACTGGCGCTGCAGGTAGGTCTTCGTACACGATGGCAATGGACGGATCCTCAAGCACATCGTCATCGCACGCGTCCCCCACCTCATCGCCGTCTGCATCCGCTTGATTGGCATTCGCAATAAAAGGGCAATTATCTAAGTCATCAGGCACGCCATCGCCATCAAAGTCGTTTAGCGCAGCCACATCGTCTGTGCTGCTCTGCAAACCACGCTTGTTGAACTTACCCGCAAAAACCACACTACCGTTTTCATCTAGCCCTGTTCCACCCGAACCCACTGAAAAAACCTTTTGGCCCGGCAAAATTGCCGCCACATCATTACTGAGATTGGTGCCGGCAAACTTGCGGCTGGAGTTTAAAACTTGAAACGGCGTTTGATTGCGAAACAATTCAATACGGCGTGTGCGGGTGTTATACGACAAAGTGTCGCCTGCATTAAACTCACGCCCTAATAACTGCCGTTTTACATCCTGTGTGCTTACGACGACTCCATTCATTCGGAGTCATAAACAGGGTGGCAGAAGTCGCACGCTGTAATGACGAATGCCTCAGCAGAATTTCATCGGCTAAGGTGCTTTGAGTGGCGAATAGTAAAAGCCCGCCTAGTAGGCTTGAGTAGCGCATTTTATGAGGCGAGCGAGATTCGGCGCTGTGCAACGCTAGGGCGCGCTATTCTTAGAGATATCCCAGCAAAACGGCGTTCCCTCGATAAGCTTTCCCGAACCATCAAAGGAATTGTTTTTTAAACAAAACTTCACAAAGTTCAGCGTGATCGTTTCTTCAGCCCTGTCGGCACCTTCACCCACCGCCGTGCTCACAGAACTCACGATTAAATTGGTCATTACTAGCTCAGTAATCACGTCTTGCCCACCACTTCCATCCGTTTTGACGACGGATAACTTTGCATCTGTAATGGGTGATCCGACCGCCACATTTTCGTATAACTTTGCGGAACTCGTGTCGGTGAATTTGTTAATGGTTACGTCTTGAAAGCTGGCTTTGCCAGCCCCTCCACCGCCACCCAACTGCAGATTGGTAGACGTAGACAGCCCCAACCCCAAGCAAGCACCTCAATTTTACCTTTAAAATCAGCGTTGGTGCTCTCTCCTGGAATGCCCTTAATGTCTAAAAATATCTCCACTGCTGCATGCGTAGGAGCGGCACTTAACGACAAGGCAATGGCTGCGCTCGCTGCCGCCTTTTTGACTTTACTGTTCATAAAAAAGATCCGCCATTAAGGGGTTCGGTTTATTCGCTTATTGGGGGAACGCTACAACGCCAATAAGAAACTGGGGGATTGAACTTCTCGTTCTCTACTTAAAAGCTCAGTAATTTGGTTCACGATATGGCTCTTAAACCTGAAGCTATACTAAGCGTCTGCACAGTTCAAGCTGTTTGTTCCCTTCATAACCCCTCGCCATACGCTTGGCGCTGAATCGCGAGTACATAAAAGCGCCCAAAAAACCTACTTTGTTGCCACAACCAAGTACCCTTTTACATCTTCGCCTGATTCTGATCGGAGTATGGTGTTGGTTAACTCCACCGTAAAGCCCAGCTCTGTTAATGTATCCTTCAGATAAGAACTCGAGTGCAGGTAGCGGCCCGTTTTGTCTAGCCTGAAGGCTGAGTCTTGATCGTTTGCTTCGGTTGTAAAAACCAATACTGCCTTAGTTTTCATCGCCCGATAGCAGGCCGCGAGCAAGGCCTGCAGTTCTCCAAAATAGATCAACACATCCATGCTCGAGATTAAGTCAAAGTGGTTGTCGAATTTACCCAGCGCGGCGGTTAGTTCGCCTTCAATTAGGCGATGGTAAACACCTTTAGATTTCGCAATTTTCAACATGCCAGGAGACAGATCAATGCCGAACAAGCGTTTGGCATAGGGCTGTAACACGGGTCCACACAGGCCGGTTCCACAGCCAGCATCTAGAATGGTGAGCTTGCCCGGTGATCCCAGATTGCTCTGCTGCAAATACTGCGCCAACAGCGCTGGCCCCTGGTATTTCAGGCCCGCCAAACTCGATTCAAAACTCGCGGCATAAGAATCAAATACCGTTTTAACATAGCCGTCGGAAGCACGGTCGGGCACATCTTGCGTAAAATATGCCGCCTGAATATGCTCAAGCACTGCGGGGTCGTTGCCCGATGCCCGCCACTGGTCAATTAACAACTGCGCGGTGTCCGGCCGATCGAGTTGGTGGCACAGCTTAAGACCTAGCGTCCAGACGTTGCTTAAATTTACATTGAGGTTAGAGGCAAGCAGAATGCGCTCAAGCGCTTGTTCATACTTTTTTTGCGCAATAAGCGTATTGGCCAAATTAAACTACGCGACGGCAAGATCAGGGTGCTGCTGGCATACCCGACGCAGAATATTTTCTGACTCCTCTGGTGCCCCTTGATGACATAATAAAATGCCATAGTTGGTGGCCGCACCCACATTCTCTGGTTTTAGTTCGAGGGCCTTTTCATAGCATTTGCGAGTGTTGTCAAACTCCAGTGTTTGCAAAAACAAATTCCCTAGATTTAAGTACGCGTCAAAATAATTTGGGTTGTAGGCAACCGCCGCGAGCATGAGTTCTTTGGCGGGCGCGAGTTGCCCTCGATGAAAATGCAATAGCCCGTAGAAGTGCAAAGCATCGGGGCTTTCGGGGAAGGCTTTAAGAATTTTTTTATACAGAGTTTCGGCACGCGCTAGCTGCTGACTCTGATGCAGCTTAATGGCCTTTTGCAAATTACTTTGGAGTTGTTCTGGAGTCATCGGATTGCAGCGCGTGCTTTTAGAGGGAGTATACCAACATACCGTTGGCGGTTTTTTGGATAACTCAACCTTCCTCTAAGGGGGTCGGTAACGACGGGCTTAAGTTTTAAGCATTCATTCCCGCCACATAACCAGACGACCATGCCCACTGAAAGTTGTAGCCACCGAGATGCCCGGTTACATCCACCACTTCGCCTATAAAAAACAAACCGGGGTGTTTTAAGCTTTGCATGGTTTTGGAGGACAAGTCATTCGTACTTACACCGCCCAAAGTCACTTCAGCTTTACGGTAGCCCTCGGTGCCAGACGGTTTAAGCCGCCAGTGCTTTATGCGGTGGGCCAACTCGCGCAAGTTTGCATCCTTGGTATCGCCTATGGGGGCTTGACCTAATTGTGGCCACCACGCGTCGAGCACCGCGCGGGCAAGCGCATTGGGTAAGTATTGGCTGAGCACAGTATTGATTTGCGCTTTAGGCTGCGCGACCTTTGCACTGAGTAAACCCTGCACAAGATCCTCCAGCAAAGCCGCCGGAAGAAGGTCTATCTCGAGGGTTTGCCCGAGCTGCCAATAATTCGATATCTGTAGAATTGCAGGGCCGCTAAGCCCGCGATGGGTAAAGAGCATATCCTCGGCGAATTCCTGATTACCCGCGCTTACGGTAACCGGTACCGACAAGCCTGAGAGTGAACTGGAAAGCTCTTTTAGCGCACCCGTTAGCGTTAAGGGCACTAAGGACGCGGTTCGCTCAATCACACTTAACCCGAACTGTATGGCGAGCTCATAACCAAATCCGGTTGCGCCGCCTAAGGTTGGAATCGACAAGCCGCCCGTTGCGACGATTAAGCTGGGGGCGGTAAGGGCGGGTTGAGCGTGGCCACTCAGCGTTAGTTCGTAGCCCTTGCGCGTTTGATGAACACTTGCCACATCTGTACTGATGCGAATGACTACGCCCACGCGTGCGCATTCGGCTTCGAGCATGGCTAGAATGTCTTTGGCAGACACATCGCAGAATAACTGGCCTAAGGTTTTTTCGTGGTAGGGAATCTTATAGCGATTAACCAAAGCGATAAAATCCCATTGGCTGTATTGCGCCAACGCCGATTTTACGAAGTGAGGATTTTGCGACAAAAAATGCTTGGCGTTGATATTTAAGTTGGTGAAGTTGCAGCGCCCACCGCCAGACATCAATATTTTTTTGCCCAGTTTGTTTGAGCATTCAATGACTAAAACACGCTTGCCGCGTTCGCCCGCCGTGATGGCCGCCATCAAGCCGGCGGCGCCCCCGCCAAGCACAATCACATCAAACGCTTGCGCACCATCGAAACTAAGCATACAAAATAAAAACTCTACTGCCGACTCGCGGCCAAACTAAAACGGATTAAGCGTGTAGCCTTGTTGCTGCAATAACGCGTGAGCCGTCATGGCCGATAATTCCATACTGATGCCAGGTAAAAGTTCAGCCGCCGGAATATCAGCCATAGCCGCCGACTGGCCACACAATTGAATACGCACGCCGAGCTCTAGCAGTTGCTGCAATAAAGGTTGACTCGCATTGGAGTGATTAAAGCGTTGGGCATAGGCTGTTGCATTGAGCAGCTCGGCGCTGGCTTGGCCGTGTACGACTACCGCGACCTCAATCTGCTCTAAAGGCACGCCCGCTCGAACATGCATATTGATAAACCGTGCCACACTATTAAAGCTACGATTAACGTTACCAGGACTCGCATCAGCCACATCGAACGCTACTTTAAACACTTGCTCGTTGGCATTTTGGAGTGCATCAGGGATAAGCGCATTTTCGCCAAACTCTGTCAACACAGGCCCTTTAGTGAACGCGTCAGCGCCCGCTACGCTCGCGCTACTCATACAGGCAGCAATCAACGCAGCGCACAGAACTGCGCAACGCTCAACCATCATTCGCTTAAACTTCATGGCTTTAATTGCACCTCTATAAACTCGCGGGTGTCGCGCAACAGCTCCTGCCGAGAAGGCTCATTTACATACATCATATGGCCGCCTGTGTAGTACTTGTAGTCGATTCGATTAGCCGCAATATCGTGGCGATTAAGCGTGTATTCAGCATCTTGACATCCTCCCCGCCCTAAAGGGCCGGAAATTACTCCTGCGAGACGCTGATGCCCCAGCGCGAGAATGTTCAGCGCCGCGTTTACATCGCGGTCGTGCGTGACACCACACGCACACTGCCATTCTCTTATTCCAAGACCGGCTCTACCTTTCGGACTGTTGGGCGATAACTCGCCACAACTCGAACAGACCTGGGTCGTGTAGCTTTCGTTGAGTTCTTCATAGACAACGCCTGCGTGAGCGCATTTGTATTCCAACATTGTCTTGAGCGAGCCCCAGCCAGCATCCAAAACAGATTTTGCCATTTTGGTTTTAGCTAACCTGAGACTCGACACGTTCCCAACGAAGATGGCCGCATTCTCATTCACGAGTTTGCGGCTGTATTTATGTTGAGCGTCCTTTCTTCGATTGGTAATTTTGGCGTGGATCGCCTTAACCCGTTGCTTATTTCTGGCGCGCTGCGCAATCCCGAGTGCGGCTTCCAAGGCTCGGTACTGACGCCCAAGAAGACGGTTGCCTGCTGAATCCACCGCCGCTTCTTTGCAACCCAAATCAACGCCCACGGCTGTCTTGCCAAGACTTTGTTTAGGCTTGTAGCTCACCACAGCATTGAAGTACCAGCGCCCTCGAGCGTCCTCGTTAAAGGAAGCGGACCGAAACGTGTAGCCCGACAGCCCGTAACTGTTCCACACCTTGAAGTAGTGGCCATTGTGGTAAATCTGGCCGTTCTTCCATTGTGCGGCGCCGGTGTTGATGGGAATCCACCCCAACGAACGTCTTGAGCCACCCGATTTGCGCCAATTGAGACGATTACGTTTAAACTGGCGACGCCGAGTGACGTATTCCATGACCACGCATTGCAAAGTTTGACTGTGTAGCCCAAGCTCCTTGCCAGCGCCCTTAGTGTACGGGTGGAAATCGTATGCGCAGAGAAACACGCCTTTCTCACGAACCGCTCGATGGCGTGTCTCATTAATATAGTTCCAGACAAAGTTCACGGAGCGGGCCATCTCAGACAGCACCTTAGTGTGTCGATCCTTAACCCGTACTTTCAGTGTCTTTGTCCTATCCATGCTTTAAACTATACTAATGGCCTATGGCCGCTTCAAGTGATTAGGCGCTGTATTTTCATGACGCATTAGCAAGTCGTGCGCTGCGCCTTACATCCCCGCCCTAAAGGGACTGGGTTTTACGGCGCAACTGATAAAGAGTGTGCATAACCGAGGAACCCATTAGTAAAAGTTGCAAGCATAGTAGCAGATGCGGCAACGAAAAAGCGTGCCGCTGCGCCGTCCTTAGTCACCGCCAGAGTGAGATTCCATGAATGAGTCGTGGGCTAGCCAGTGAAATGTTTTCTGGGCGATCGAACATCTTGCACAAATCCGCAACCCTCAATATTAGAACGCTGCCGCTTCAGATGCGGCACATGTCGTGTTTATCTCTTTTATTAGCGCTTGTAAAAACTAGAGCGATGACCCACCTCAAGCACGAGAATGGTAATCTCCTGATCTTTGATTTGGCACAAGATACGAAAGTGGCCAACTCGATAGCGCCATACGTCAGATATGCCGGTGAGTGCTTTACCAACACTCCTTGGGTTTTTTAGGTGAGCTACCCTGCTCTCTAGAAATTTCTTTAGCTTAGGCCTTACCTGGGGGTCGAGTTTACGAACTGTTTTAACGACCGATTTTTTATATTCGATCCTCCACGGTATTCCAGAACTCTTCTGCCGTCATTATTGTGTCTTGACCGTTTCTGATCTCTTGTAAAGCACGATCAGCTGAATAAGCGTCCTCTAGGTCTTCTAGGTGTGTCTCTATCGCTTCCCTCATATAAAAGGATACAGTGCGTCCCGTGCGCTGGGCTAAGGACTTTAGACGCTCATCTATCTCGTCGGGCAGTCGAATGGCTGTTTGTTTACTCATCATTACACCTCACCAAATCGGTTGACAAGGATACCAATTTTACGAGCATTTACTGATTAATCATTCGTTTTGCCTGTAAAGAGCCCGCCTGATAATTTGGTACTCGCCTCTAAATCACCTTCAACGTAAACCTTGTGTAAGAAGTCTTCTGCACTGGAAACGCCACTGCTGATAGCGTCACTGGTTGCGCCAATAATGCCCTTTTATGCTAACGCATTATAGGTGTTAGCGGCAGAGGACTTAGCAGCCAGTTCAATTGATTCGATTACGTTGTCGCGACTGTCCCCGTGAGGCCGTTACCATCAGAGCCGTTTACTACAACGAGAGATTTTCAAACAACAGAGAAGTGATTAACTTGCCGAGCGGAGAGCGCTTTGTGCTGAATGCTCTGATTGTGCCTGACTTTTAAGAAGACACCACTAAAACTTTCTAATAGGACGTACACCGATGCTACCAGCACGTCCTCCAGAGGCTTGGGTGGAATTGATGAAGATATGCCGCCAAGCAGAACTCGAATCAATTTCGGTTGAGCTCCAATATTGATCTCGAGCGTTGTCTAAGAAAGCGCGTTGGAGAAACAACTCATTCAGCTCGTCCTTAGACGGCAAAAACCAATCGTCAAAACCATTTAGCGAGTAATCATTTGCTAAATCCGCAGCAGTCGTTTCCGCTGACACGCAGCCTGCGACAATGTCAGCCGTGTTTTGGGCGCCCGTACCGATCGCAACCCCATCATCCCCCGCAATGTTGGTACCAAAACACCCCCAGGGAGCTTCTTCGATATCTACAGGGGATGGTTCTAAACCATGAAAGCCACCCTCTGAAAGGTAGAACACTACACCGCCAGATGGACCGATGCCACCGACTTCATAAACATAGGGCGGCGTCAGCGCAGGAGCATCGTCACCAGCCAATGGAATCACCACCGCTTTAACTTGGCCATGAACGAGACTCGCGAATAAAACCAGCGTGATCATCGCAAAAATACGAAAGAATTGATTGGTGTACAAGGCGCGGTAATTCATGGCGTAACTCTATGGCTGTTAAATCCTATCTGCGAGCCGAGGCTATCACATATCCACTCGTTTCAAGTCATCTTTTGTAGGGAGATGCTTTTAGTTCTGCTGTATGGTTTCCACGGTTCACCATGGAAACCATACCAAATATTCTATATAGCGCGCGCGTGACGTATTAGCGGATAACTCAAATAAAGTGCTAAATTGCATGATTTGGGCTTTACTCTCTGGCAGTTTACTGTATCGTTCGCTTCAGCATGAAAGTTTAGCCAGTTTAGATCCTCAGTTATACGTATATCTCCTCTAGTTAGTACTTCTCGTTCATCTCTTTAGATTTAGCAAGAATCGTTTTAACGACCTCCGCCAAACACCAAGAATGCTCAAGAATAGTAGTTTGAGAAAGTTTTTACCTGTTCCGAGTTTATAAATATCCGCTCCAATTTTTAGCTACACACGCCTTTCGGGGCATTATATTTAATTAAACTTTATAGGTATTAACAATGGCTACAAAAACTACTGGAACCGTTAAGTGGTTCAACGAAACTAAAGGCTTTGGATTTATTGAGCAAGAGTCAGGTCCTGACGTTTTCGCTCACTACAGTGCAATTTTAGATTCTGGCTTCAAAACTTTGTCAGAAGGCCAAAAAGTTGAGTTCAACTTAACTGACGGTGCTAAAGGCCCACAAGCCGAAGCAATCGTAGTTATCTAAGCTTAAGCTAAATCTTGCAAAAGATTTGCGCTTGCTGCTAATAAAGGTACGCGTTTGGGTTTAACCCAACCACAACCCTAATAAAGAGCAGTAAGGCTTAAAACCCAATCACCCGCAAGGTGGTTGGGTTTTTTTATGGGCGTTTGCTAAGGGTAGTAATTTAAAGCGTATCAGCGTAACTACTCATCATTCTCTCGCCCGACCGATTCATTGCTCGCTAGCGTGGGTTCAATATTTTCAAACGTAACAAGTCGATCGCGCACCTTGCGTACATAGGCATCCCCCGCCTTGCTTGCTTCGGCGCGGCCCGTATTGTATTGCCGCAACGCGCTATCTAAACAGGCATCATCAAGTGTTTGCGTGCAGACCCTGCTGACAATTTCTTGCAATATGGATGAGCCAATCAGAACATTGTTGCAGGGGTCCATCGTGGCAGCCAAGGAGGCACCCATGCGTTGCACATGCCAACTATTAACTTGCATCAGCCCTACGCTGATGTTCACCCCGTGCTCTAACGAAGCGTTTCCGACCGCCAGCGCGTAGTCCACCTCGTCTTGATTCGAAGGCAACAGATGATAGGCGCTGTAATCATAACTACCCGACAGCGCGTACACATAGCCCGCACTTTCTGTCATGACGATTGCCTCAATAATGGCACTTGGCAAATTGGGGGCTGAACAGGCCAATATCAACTGGGTTAAAACGTCTCCGACTAAGCGCATTAGTTTTTGTACTGAAAGTTCTCGGCACTCATCAAAATGGTTTCCACCGTATCGCTCTGCACCAACCCTGAGCCCTCGTTAGTTGCCGTCACGCGGTTAGTCTCTACTGAATCTGAAAATAGTGCACCACCATTAAGCAGGTCATTGCTCTGCATCTCGAGCGCGCCTGTCATCGGGCGCGAACCATCGCGCGGCAACAAGGCATCGTGGGCTACTTCGTAACCCGGTCGCAAAGCGACTACGGTAATGACATTTAGCGCGGGGTCAAAACGAGCGAGCGGTCCCCATTCTTGAGTAATTGCTTGTGCACTCACGCTACTGCTTACCTCGGTAGAAATCTCCACCGTATCGGCTACCGGAGTTACTTGATAAGGATTACCAAAACCATTGTTAAAACGACGACTTCCTCCCACGGTATAACCGGGAAGCAAGTTGGCGTTGAGTATGGCATCCATATCTGCTGGCCAAGCACCATTACCACTCTGCACATAAAACGCCTTGCTGGCATTAGCCAGTTCAACCAAACCGCGCAGGGTGTATTGTTCGGCAACTGACTGGGTATATTCTTCGCGTAGTGGAATAAATTGCATCGTTAATAGCGTTAGCACGCTTAAAACAATGACTAGTTCCAGCGCTGAAAATCCGCGTTGAGTTCGGCTCGCACGCACTTCGCTCACATTAGGCATATACGCTTCTCCATTGGGTAAGCCGTCAGATCTGGATTGTCTGGCGGAGTATCTAAATAAAACAGCTCCTCACTCAGATACGTGAACTCGTCACGCAAACGCAAGTTACGAGGCGTACTCACCACAAAGCGTAGCGTGTTACTAGCTAACAGAATGTGGATGGGAAAGACCATTTTGAGCACCCCGAGCGTGCTGGCTTCAGCACTTTCAGCTTCCACCATCGCACCGCCGTTTTGCCAACCTACCAATCGCCAGATGATGCGCGTATTCGGCGAGGCAATGGTGTCAGGCGAACGCGCA
>CAYOXK010000079.1:0-12623 GCA_964407915.1 uncultured Gammaproteobacteria bacterium | reverse complement strand
CTTCGACCCTTACTCCATGACCGTCCCACACCAATAAACGATTGCCGCCATCAGGCGCAAGAATAAGCATTCTAAACGCACGAAAATCATGTAAGTCCAAACCAATAAAGCGCAAATGCGCGGAGCGCAAACTGCTCGTATCGGCAAAGCTGCGAACCAGTTCACCGCGCGACACCCACGGTTTATACGTTTTAATTTGCTCAAATTGATAATGGTTAAGTAAACAAACTGTATAGCCAAGATGGTTCACCGCAATCCAAGTTCCCCCGGCATCTGCATCGGTAGGCGCTATATAGCTCACGCCATTTTGACGGGCGAGACTCGGCTTAGTTGCGCGCTTGCGCAGCACGCTTTCGTCTCGATTGAAGAACAGCTCGTAACCGTCCTGATGTGTGAACCAAGTGAGAGTACACATCCTGCGTTACCCAACAGCGACGTTGTTTTCGTGGTTGAAAGCCTTAGTAGCAACGGCCACCCCAAAATCAGGCGCCGTTTTAACACCTTGCATGCGCGCCATGGCAGCAATCAGCGCGTAATGATGCACACTATGCGCCTGCAGAAACAGCAACTCACGCGCTACCGACGACTCCACAGGCTTACACGTTTGTTGATCGCTAATCATAATGGCGGCGTATAAACAGTCTGTATCGAGTGCAGCAAGCTCTTGGATTATCTGAGCCATAATGCGCCTTGCGTACGGTAGATCACGCTCCAATTTAAGCTCGCGTGCGCGTGCATCAAAGCAGATTTGGGCACTGTGTAACTGCTCTAAAAAGCAGCGATAGTGCTCTAAAAGATGACGATAGTGAGCACCAATCGTGGCCAAAAACGCAGGGTGTTGCGAGGCGGTGAATTGCGTAGGCGTGAGCCTGTCTAACAATGCCGCGCCTTCCTGCAACGTTTCTAAATTAGATTGAATGAGTGATAAGTATGAATTCACGAGCGATTTCGGAGCAGCCACTGAAGGCGATTAATAAAGTTTGCTTGTTAAGACCCTATCAGGACAAAAGATCTTACACAAGCTATTGGATTGGAGCGAATCATTGACGTTTTCGCCATTCCTAATTTTTCTGTAATGGGGCTTATCAGCCGATTCTCAACCCACCTCAACCAGTCAGCAAGGATCGATTAGCAAAGACCACTGCGCAGCCACGGCAACAGCGGCTGTTTCCGTGCGCAATATTGTTGGCCCCAGGCGCACTGCGGCCACTCGCGCATCGGTAAATGCCGCGCACTCTGGTGGAGAAAATCCGCCTTCTGGGCCGATTGCCACACACCAATCGATCTTTACTTGATCGACCAGAACACCACACTGCGACAATGCTTTGGCGTTATCCCCTGCATGAGCATACAAGAGACCAGAATTTAGGGAGTTGAGTGAAGCATAGTGCTGCAATAAGCTACTTACTGTGTGTTCGGCGCCAATTTGCAACAACCAAGGGTTATCAGACTGCTTACACGCCTCCAAGGCATAGCGTTGTAGTTTACTGAGCACACTCAAACTGCTTTGCTGTACCGAATACTTGCATTTAAGTGGAATAAAATGAACCACGCCAAGTTGCGCAAGCATATCAATGAGCGTTCTTAAGCGGTCTCCCTTAGGGAGTGCACTCGCGATAGTCAAGCTAGGCTGCGCAGTCGGTGTATGAACAACCGACAGGACCTTTAGCTGGGCGACAGAGTTCTCTGCGTTTACGAGTTCACATTGAGCACTAAGCCCCTGACCGTTGATAACAGATACCGTATCTCCGATGCGCAAGCGCCGCGCCTTAAGCGCATGCTGAGACTCGTCGAGACTTAGCGCAATGTCATCCGATTCGCGATTGAGTTGAGAATGATAAAAGCTAGGCATAGCACTTAGTTTTTAAGGTATACGTCATAGTTCACAAGATTCGCGGTAAATGTCGTGTTTACTCTCGGCAGTAGAGGGTCGGCATAATGTGGACGTTTGACCACTAGGCGCGGAACGCCTTGCGCCAGTAATGCCGCCGCTGTAGCTGAGGCATCGGGGTCTCCGTGCAACAAGCCCTGGGCAAATTGCATTTGCTTATTACTTTTTGCCGCTTTATTACGCTTAGGCGGAAACATCGGGTCGAAGTACACACAGTCAAATGTATGCGCCGCGCGCTCCGGAGTCCCAGCGTTAAGTGCGGCGTACACGGTATCGGCCTTACCAAACTCGATTTGCGGAACACTAAAATTCAGTAACGCTTGGCGTTGCAATGCTTGGCTAAGTGTTCGCATTGCTTGATGGAGCATCATGGCCATTAGCGGATGGCGTTCTGCGCTCACTACCTTTAAACCTTGATGCGCGAACAATAGCGCGTCATTCCCCCACCCTCCCGATGCGTCGAATACGGTACGAGTCTTTTTGCCGAGCGCTTGATTCAACGGCCCCTTCTTAGCCGCTTGTCCGCGCTGTAGGTTGGCGATCCACGTGGCACAAGTCACCTCTAACTTTAGCTCTTCGTTCGCTTGTTTCCAGAGCAACTGCAAACGGTCGCTGGCGGCGGGTTGTCGCAACAATAGCTGCAAAGGGGCTAGCGCACTGGTCTCCGCTAGACGACTGGCAGACTGTGCATGCTCGCAGAACCATGCTGCGTAAGGGGCGAAAGTGCTTAGCGCTGAATTTTCAACTTCAAGCTCAAAGCCAGGGCTCTGAATAAGCTTGGACTGAGCCATTATAAGAAGACGCTATTCAGTCGTAACGCTAAGCACACTTGCGAACAGTATCAACGCTTGAAACCGAACGCGAATCAAAGCTTAAAGAAAGTTGGCCGCCACGAGCGGATCGACGTCGGCTTGATAATCCACACCGTCAATACGAAATCCAAAGAGACGTAAAAATTCTCTTTGATATTCATCAAAATCGCTTAGCTCATGCAAGTTTTCGGTAGTGACCTTAGGCCAAATGGCCTCGACTCTTGCCTGCATCTCCGGTAACAACTCTAATTCGTCAACACGAAATCGATTGTCTTTGTCTATTCGCGGGGACGAATTGTAGATGCACTCTTGATAAAGACGGTGTAACTGCTCAATACAACCCTCATGCGTGCCCGCGGCCTGCATTTCTTTAAACAGAATGGCAAGATACAGTGGCATTACGGGAATAGCAGAACTAGACTGAGTAACGACGGCCTTGAGCACCGACACATTAGCTGACACATTGTCGAACTGATTAAGCGCGATAGCGGCCCGATCTAGATCTTCCTTGGCCTTGCCTATTGTGGCATGACCATAGATGGGCTTAGTAAGCTTATCGCCAATATACGTATACGCGACCGTTTTACACTGGTCAGCGAGCACGCCAGCTTGGTTAAGAGCCGCAATCCACAATTCCCAATCTTCGCCACCCATTACTTTCACAGTATTGGCTATCTCTTCTTCAGTCGCGGGTTCTACGGTAATTTCTCCAACTTGCTGAGTGTCCGTATTGAGATTTTTAGATGTGTAGGCTGCGCCAATGGGCTTTAGGGTTGAGGAGTAAACCACGCCCGTTTCGGGGTCCGAACGCCGAGGCGATGCTAAGCTGTAGACGACTAGATCAATTTCACCTAGGTCGGCCCGAATAAGGTCAATGGCCTGCTGTTTTACGTCATTAGAAAAAGCGTCACCGTTAATGCTTTTCGCATACAAGCCCTCAGCATGAGCCGCGGCTTCAAACGCGGCCGAGTTGTAATAGCCTGCGGACGCCGTTTTACGATCCGTGGGCGGCTTTTCGAAGAACACTCCTAAGGTGCTCGCTTGATACCCAAACGCCGCGGTTATTCTCGACGCCAGGCCATAGCCTGTGGAAGCACCAATCACCAACACATTTTTCGGCTGCCCATGTTCGCGCGCAAACGTCTGCGCCTTAGTGGCCGCAATCTGCTCTTGAACATTGGCCGCACAGCCAACTGGATGCGCATTAGTACAAATAAAGCCACGGATTTTAGGTTGAATAATCATCGTTCTTCTCGCTTCTTAATTCAGATCTCGGTCAATTTTGTTGACCATGCATAATTTTAACGCTTTGCCCCGAAGCACTATCTCTACCATCGAGTACCCGTACAAAATGACCAACGTATGAACCAATTTGGCGCCTTTGTCGCCAAGCAATACGGCGTTACAGAGCCGCTTCGTCGATATCTTTAGACGCTTCTTGATTTAATTTGTACAGGTAGCTAGCAAACACTGAATTGCCATTGCGCTGTGCGACCAAAGCGCGGGTTGCTTCTTTTATTTGGTCGTTCACTTGGCTCAAATCACCTGGCTGAATCTGCTTAAGACGCAGCAGATGAAAATCGCCATTATCGGACTGCAGGGTATCAATGCTCGAACCGTTTGCATCCAGACGCATGGTGCTTACTTTTTGCACAATATCCGCCGCTACTGGTAAGTCTGGGTCAATTAGCGCAACGGTGTATTCATAGGCGCGCAGCTCAGGATCAGCGACCACTTCCTGCCAACTCGACTGTGCTTTAGTTTGCAGTGTTTCAATTGCAGCTTGCGCGGCGGTCGCAGCGCGTTGATTGATCAATGCGGCTTCAATTTGCTCGGCAACCAACGCCAGTTCTTGCGGAGCCGCCGGCTTGAAGTCAAGCTTGCGCAGCGCGACATAGTTGCCTTCGCTGACTTCGATAGGATCTGAGTTCAAACCGTCTTCGGTAACGGTCACATCGAACGCCGCAGTACGTACCGCCGCGTTAGCCGCAACGCCCTCGCCCTCTTCGCGGGTGAAATGCTCAGTGGTGCGTATTTCCAAGCCCAACGCTTGCGCTACTGGTTGCAAACTTTCGGCGGATTCAAATACTAAATTACGCATCTCCAACAATCGTTCAGCGAACAGAGACTGTGCTTCAGCTTGCCGTAGCTGTTCCTCAATCTCAAATCTTACTTGAGCGAACTCTAACGGCGTAGCGCCCGTAATCTCGGTTACTTCAATAATGTGGTAGCCAAATTGAGTTTTGACCGGATCACTGATCTCACCAAGTTCCAATGCAAACGTTGCTTGCTCGAACTCTTCGACCATTTGCCCACGCTCAACCGCACCCAAATCGCCCCCATTTTGCCCAGAGCCGGTATCGTCCGAATATTGCTTCGCTAACTCAGCAAAATCGGCGCCTGCACGCAATTGCTCAACTAAGGATTCAGCCAAACCCAACTGTTCTTGTTCCGGTTTATCACCCGTAGTGCTTAACAAAATGTGGCGGGTACTACGCGTAATCGGCGCGGTAAAATTCGCTTTGTTGTCCTCATATTGTTGCCGTAGATCTGCTTCGTCGATCTCAACCGTGTCGGCAATAGTGTTTAGGTCTAATTCTACATAGTCCACCGCGATGCGATCGGGGTTCATATATTCGGCCAGATTTTCAGTGTAATAGGCTTGCACATCCTCGGGCGAAACGCTGATACCTTCTCGATAGTCAGCTTCGCTGATCGTGACTAGATCAAAAGTGCGGCGCTCAGCTTGTAGTTCGAGCAAAATACGGACCTCATTTGGCAAGGTCAGAGCTGATTCCTGATAGCCTTGAGCAACCTGAGCAATGCGACTGTCATCGCGTATTTGCTGTTCAAACCGTTGTTTAGAATACAGGCGGCTTTGTACAAATTGCTCGTAAGCCGCTTGATCAAACTGACCCGAATCACTCTGAAACAGGGGCTCTTGGCGGATTAGCTCCGCTAGCTGGGCATTACCAATACGGTAATTGTGGTCCGCAGCCAGTTCCTGAACGAGCGCGCGATCAATTAACGAATTTAGTACATTACGCTTGAAAAAGTCGGAACTGAAAAATTCCGACTCAGCCAATTCGGGATTACGTTGGCGCTCGGCATCTTGAGCGGCACTAATGCGTTGATCCAATTCTTGCTTGGTGATTTTAGTATCACCAATCTCAACAATAGTGGGCACCGCTTGGGTATTGGCATATTCCTGAACGCCCCAAAAGGCCATTGGAATAATAATAAGAGCAGCGATAATATAGGCGAAAGCGCCTGACGATCGATCACGAATTTCGGTTAGCATAAATGCGTCCTGTAATAATAAAAAATGGCAGAAAAGACACCGCGATCTGCTCGCGCGACCGCAGTGCTTGTCTGCATAAATTGGCCTAACTCTGGATGATTAACGGTAGCAATGTTCCGTTTACAAGTCGATGAGAAGCGTGTGCAAGAATAATTTTAATTCTGCGCGGATTATAGTCTAGGCGGGTGTCGCACAAAAGCGCCTTTAGGCATTCTCGATAACTAATCGAGACGCAATTTAAAGAAGCCAAGACAAATCCTGGGCTTTGCGCTTTCCTCGAACTTGGGGCGACCCGATCGACTGCAAACCATCCACCGGCCTACCTTGCCACTCATTGCGGTGGGGGTTTTCCTTCGAGGGGTTTGTCTGTGCTGAGCTGCTCTAGATCGTGCGCAAACACTTTCTGCAGATCTTCCATACGTTGACGCACGGCTATACCGTAACTTTTCTCATCGCCCCACACTTGGGCAAGCTCTCTCAGGGACTGCTCATCGTAGTGTTCGAACAAACTGGCGATTTTATGTGCTCGCTCTGGTGGCTCACCAAGCAGTTCAAGCGCATCGCGCCCTAGGCGTAACGCCGAATCAAACGTCTCGCGTCTAAATCCGTCCACTTGCGCATTCAGCAGCTCGTATGCATGACGTCGATCAACCGCACGGGCCAGAATTTTCAAATTAGGAAAATGGGTTTGGGCAGTACGGACTATTTCATTGGCCTTAGTCGCATCATCCACACCCACTACGAGCAATTTGGCATGGTGCGCACCAGCAACCTCTAAGAGATCATGCCGCGACGCATCGCCATAAAAAACGGTATTACCAAACCGCCTAACAATGTCCACTTGACTAGGACTGTGATCAAGCACAGTCAGTTGGTAGCCATTGCTTAGCAGCATTCGACCAATAATTTGTCCGAAGCGACCGTAGCCTGCGATGATCACATCGCGCGAAGCGGTTACGTGAGCATCCTCCTGCATGCGGCTTGGCTGACCCGTGCGACTAAACCAGGCCTCATAGGCAACAAACATAAGCGGCGAGAGCAACATGGAGAGCGCCACCACAATCGTTAGCAGACTGGCGATATTGTTATCAAACACAGCAAACTGCAATCCGGCACTACTCAACACAAAGGCAAACTCTCCGCCTTGCGCCAAGGCCACCATAAACAACAGTGATTGGCCTGAATCCATCCTGAACAAGCGCGCTAAAGCCAGCAGAACGGCCGCCTTTACTACCAATAATGCCGCCACAAGCAGTAGTACAGTACTAATGTTTTGCGCTAGGAACGCGAAGTCAATATTGGCGCCGACGGTGATGAAAAACAGGCCTAGCAATAAACCTTTAAAGGGTTCGATATTGGCTTCGATTTCATGCCGAAACTCACTTTCGGCCAAGACAACTCCCGCAATAAAGGTACCCAAGGCAGCCGACAAGCCTATGGAGGTCATCGCAACCGCAATAGCGATAACAATGAGCAAGGCAGAGGCAATAAAGAGTTCGCGCAAATGTGTTTCTGCCACAATTCGAAACATTGGGCTGGCGAGATACCGGCCCATGACCACAATGGCCAACACCGCACCAAAGGTAGCGCCTACCTGTTGCCAAACCGGCAGACCTTCGAGCAAATTAGCCGTATGCTCAGCACTGCTTACAGGCGCTGACGCAAACACCGCCAGGAGCGGAAACAGGGCAAGAATGGGGATTACGGCAATATCTTGAAACAATAAAACCGAAAACGCATTCGAGCCAGCAAGTGTTTTCATCTGCCCGCGTTCGTTGAGTGACTGTAAAACAATCGCGGTGGATGACAGCGCCACAGTTAGGCCCAACGCCAATGAGGTTTGCCAAGCGAGCGGAGTTAACCAAACCAGTAGACCGGTAAACGCACCCGCACTAATGGCTACTTGCAAACCACCCAAACCGATAATTTGCTTACGCATACTCCAGAGGCGACTTGGCTGTAACTCGAGCCCGACCAAGAACAACATAATCACTACACCAAACTCGGCAAAATGCATCACATCCGTTTGGTCGCCTACCAATGCCAAAGCACTCGGACCAATGATAATGCCCGCAATCAAATAACCTAGCACGGAGCCAAGCCCCGCCCGCTTGGCAAGAGGCACCGCGATGACCGCTGCCAATAGATAAATTAAGGCACTCACTAGCATGATTACTCGTCTCGCAATTTAAGGGTAAAGAAGTGGGTCGAACCTAATAGCACCGTGTGTCTATGCTCTGGGGAACATGCAACGATGGTTTTTATACAACAACATGAAAACGTACGATTATCCAAATAGGTATAATCCTTCGCTCGTCTCATTAGCCTAGCTTACCAGTGATTAATAATCAGCAAAACAGGTTAGGCTTAAGTCTACATTGTGAGTGGCGCCATACCGAATCGACATTCAACCACTCTAGCTCAAACGTCATCAATCCAGATAAATTCTATGCACTCTATACACTCCACGCTTTGTCATGTTTCCAAGACCGTGTTTGCCTCATTAACAGCACACCAGACCCGAGTGCGCGCCTTTTGTATGCCTCTACTTCTCCTGCTGCTATGTCCCGCCATTGCCGCAGGCCAAGAGAGTCCATTCGCTATTCCTCACTCCAAGTTTGTATTGGACAATGACCTAACCTTAGTAGTACACGAAGACAACAAAGCACCGATCGTGGCCGTGAATGTGTGGTACCACGTAGGGTCAAAAGATGAAAAGCCCGGCCGCACGGGTCTTGCTCATCTATTCGAACACTTGATGTTTAATGGCTCGGAAAACTACAACGAAGATTGGTTTAGTGCTTTTGATAAAGTGGGCGCAACGGGATTAAACGGCACTACTAACCAGGACCGCACTAACTATTTTCAAGTGGTTCCAAAGAACGCACTTGAGATGACGCTCTGGATGGAGTCCGACCGTATGGGGCATTTGCTTGGCGCTATCGATCAGGCCAAACTCGACGAACAGCGCGACGTTGTTAAGAATGAAAAACGACAAGGCGAAAATCAGCCGTATGGCACGGTGGCGCCAGTGCTCTTTAAAAACCTCTTCCCCAGCGACCATCCCTATTCATGGACTCCAATAGGCGCAATGGAGGATCTAGATGCCGCATCGTTGGAAGACGTTAAAGAATGGTTTAAAACACATTATGGGGCTGCGAACGCCACCATTGTAGTGGCGGGCGATGTGGAGTCCGAGAACGTCCTTGAGCTGGTTAAGAAGTATTTTGGTGATATCGCGCCTGGGCCTGCCTTACACAAATTTGCTCGTTGGGTTGGCAAACGCGAAGATAAGCGCACACACATTATGTACGAGCGCGTGCCGCAAGCACGCATCTACAAGATTTGGAACGTGCCCGAGATGGGTACGCCTGAAGCCGACTATTTAGATTTAGCATCCCGAGTACTCTCTTCTGATAAGCGATCACGACTATATAATCGATTGGTCTATGAGGAACGCAAGGCCAGTGACATTTCTGCGTTCTCATTCAATTCTGAAATTGCCGGTCTGTTTGGCATTGTAGCGTCGGCGATTAATCCAGACGATATCGCATACATCGAACAAGCCATTGATGAAGAACTGGCTGCATTTTTACAAGAAGGTCCGACTAAGACGGAACTTAAACGGGTTAAAATCGGTCTGCAAGCTGAGTTTATCCGTGGGCTAGAGGCGGTCGGCGGCTTCGGAGGCAAGTCGGACATATTGGCGTCTAATCAAGTCTATTTTAACGACCCAAATGCTCACGTAGTTAGTCTTGAGCGCAGTTTAAGCGCGACCGCTGAGACGGTTCGAGACACCGCGCAAGCGTGGCTAAGCGCCGGTGAATTTTCGCTGCGCATACTTCCCTTTAAGGAGTTCAGCACTACCGCAAGCGCTGTGGACCGCAGTGCCGGAGTGCCCGCTATTGGGCCAGCTCCTGAAGTACGTTTTGATCGTCTTGAGCGTGCCGAACTCGACAATGGGTTGAAAATTATTCTAGCCACTCGTACCGCGGTACCGACGGTTAATATGACCATGATGTTCAATGCGGGCTATTCACGGGACTACTTGCACAAACCGGGTGTGGCTAATTTAACCATGGCGATGCTCGATGAGGGCGCGGGCAAACTCGATGCGCTGGAAATCAGTACGGTTCTCGCCGACCTCGGCACAGAGTTATCGAGTGGTGCGGGCATCAACGTGTCCCGGGTTCGTATGAATACCTTAAAGAGCACCTTGCGTGAGTCGCTCGAAGTCTACTCAGACATTATTGTAAATCCGCTGTTTCCCGCACAGGAACTGGAGCGGCTCCGCGAACAGACCTTGGTGGGTATTGCGCGGGAAAAATCCTCACCCTTTGGCGTGGGTTATCGGGCGCTCCCCACGCTAATCTATGGCAAGAATCACCCGTATTCAAACCCGTTTTCGGGTAGTGGCAACGAGCTCAGCGTCGCCAGCATCACGGTAGACGACCTGCGTGAGTACCATAAAAATTGGTTTAAAGCCGAAAGCGGTACATTGATTGTAACGGGCGACATCACCATGGACGAGCTGTTACCACTTGCTAATCAACATTTTAGCAAGCTCCCGAGCGGCTCTTCACCGGCATTGGAGATAGCCGATGTAGTCGCACGAAGTAAGCCTACGCTCTATCTGATAGATCGCAAAGACTCACCACAGTCAGCCATCATAGCCACCACGATGCTGCCCCCGTATGGAACGAGTGAAGAGCTAGGGTTGCAGGTGTTAAATGAAGTTTTTGGGGGCAGCTTTAACGCCCGTCTTAATATGAATTTACGCGAAGATAAGGGCTGGGCTTATGGCGCTGACAGTTCCATTCCAAGCATAAAAGGCCAACGGCCATTATTGGTGACCACTCAAGTCCAGACCGACAAAACGGCCGATGCATTGCTAGAGATTAACAATGAACTTGTTGACATTGCGAGCGACCAACCAATCACACCTCAGGAATTAGAGCGCGCTTTAGACAAAGACAGTTTGACATTGCCAGGACGCTGGGAAACGGCGGGTGCGGTGGCCGCAGATATAGCGCAGATGGTTAATTTCGATTTAGACGAAAGCTATTGGGATAATTATGTAGAGCAACTTAGACAACAAGATTTATCTAGTGTACAAGCCTTGGCGCAACGCTACTTACAAAAGGAACAGATGTTGTGGCTAGTGGTGGGCGACCTTGCGCAAATAGAGGAGCCAATTCGCAACGCGCAGATTGGCGAGGTAGTCGTGGTGGAGGCGAACGGTGACGCGGTCGACATAGCGCTCGATGCGCCGTTTAACGAGAAACCAGAAGACGAGACCAAGCAGTAAGCGGTTTCGCCCGTCTCGCTCGCCTCCTCCGTCATTTCCGCAGGCTCTAGGCATTCCCACAGGCTCTAGGCATTCTCGCAGGCTCTCGTCATTCCCGCGAAGGCGGGAATCCATGGTTTAACACTGTGCTTTAGAATGGATCTGGGTCCCCGCCTTCGCGGGGGAAGACGGCGGGGAAAGCGGTGGGCAAGACGTTCGTGCCCTTTGCGATGGTAAACCTCTCATCCCCTCGCCGAAATGGCGATTGTACCTCTTTAAGGCAGCGGTATGCGCTCCTCGTCGTCGCCTACAACCGCAGGGAAGCGCCCCTCGCGCCAATCACGCTTAGCTTGCTCGATACGCTCTTGATCAAAGGCCACAAAATTCCAGAATAAATGCGGAGCTTCGTCCCATCGCTCTCCGCCTAACATAATCACGCGCGCAAATTCGAGTGCTTCGATCTGCACATCTGGGTCTAAAAGCAGCGTAGCCCCTTTGCTAATACGCGCCTGTTCATCGCCATTAGTGAGCATCAACTCGCCATCTACCACATAGGCAAGGCACTCATGCTGCGGGTTCGGCCTGTGTATGAGTGAGCCTGGTTGCGCAGTAATATCGATCAAAAACATGGGCGAAAAGGTTTTGATTTCGGCGGCTAGACCATAGGCTTCGCCGATCACAACCCGCGCAACCACGCCTTCATGGATCCAATGGGGCAATTCATATTTACTACAATGAGTAAAACTGGGTTCAATCTCAGCATCCTTTTTTGGTAAGGCCACCCAACACTGGATACCATCCAAGCGATGTGGGCGCGAGTGATGCTCGATGGTTTCGCGTTCAGAATGGGTAGTGCCTTTACCAGCAACCATCCAGTTCACATCGCCAGGAAGTATCTCGATGCAATTACCCAGACTATCGCGATGCAGTATCTGCCCCGCAACCAAATACGTTAGGGTTGCTAGCCCAATATGGGGGTGCGGACGCACATTAACGCCCGCTCCAGCAGCAAAATCTGCGGGACCCATATGATCAAAAAACACAAAAGGCCCAACCATACGCTGCGCGCTATTGGGTAAAACACGGGCAACACTGAATTCGCCAAGATCTTTAACTGTGGGCTCGAGCAGGGTATACATATTCAATCTCCGTGGTAACTGCTTTAAGCCTGCAATTATAAACAACCTTGCACTTGGCTTACTACACAGCAAAAGGCAAGACCCACTTAAATGACCCTTAAACTAACAGTAGGCAAATTTTAGATAAAAAAAAAGACGACCCTTAGGATCGTCTTTTTAAGAATGGCGGAGCGGACGGGACTCGAACCCGCGA
>CAYOXK010000078.1:0-13017 GCA_964407915.1 uncultured Gammaproteobacteria bacterium | reverse complement strand
AAGGTCCGTCAAAGTAACAGTTAAAAAAAAACCACTTAATGGTTCTTCTTGGCAGTTACTCGCTCGCCTCGGGAGGGATCTACTGGGAGGTAAGAATGCCCCGCACACTTAGATTGGCTAGCTCAAGAAAGACGCGCGCAATTTAGGGCAAATTGTTGCTGTACGCAAACCTTTTTTTAAGCAAATTGGTTAAATTTTAAGTAATGTAGCCACAGTGGCTAATCGTGCCAGTGGGTAGAACGTCCTTCTAAACGGCTTTTTAGTGGTTATTTGCTTTCGTTATGCAGTTTGGCGCGCACCTGTTCGAGCAATTTACCGTACTCATTGCGCCCCCGTTGATCGCGGCCACAGCCCCAAAAATAGTCATACTGACTACTCTCGACCAATTTTTGTGTTTGCGTGTTGAGCAGTCTCTCGGCCACTTCGGGGTAGGTGCGACAATGAATATAAACGGCGCGTGTCATCAATATAACGCGCTTATCGCGCCAGCCGTCAATACGTCGACGCCACAATGAGCCACCCATGGCGCGGGCATGTTGACTTGTTGCGGCGGTCGCAATTTGTGCCCGATAGAGTTCGCTTTTAAACAACATTGCCTGATAGTAGTGCTCGATGCTCGGCCAGGTGGTGTCGTCTAACTTAAACTGTAAATCCGCCAGCCGGTTCACCAGTGTATTGTCATCCATCGAAAAAAACAAAGCTTGGTTCAACACTACTTAGTGTTATTGCGTGCTTCGAGCAGCCGTAGCTGTTCTGGTGTCGCTTCGGTCTGAAACTGTGTCTTCCAATCGCTATATGGCATCCCATAGATTCGTTCCCGAGCGGCTTCATAGTACAGGGGTTCGCCGTGTTCTGTCGCAGCGCTTTGATACCACTTGGCTAAACAGTTGCGGCAAAAATCGGCCAGAATCATTAGCTCAATATTTTGCACCTCTTTGTGTTCGTCTAAATGCTGGAGCAGGCGACGGAACACAGCTGCTTCGATTTCAGTATTCTTTTTCATCGTTGTTACGATCTTATCCAATGATGTCGTTGTCGAGTAAGGCAGCCATTGTAAACCCGTGCTCAAAACACTGCGTGACAAACTCAGGTGCGTGCGGGCCTTTACACAACAGCCGAGGCTGCGCTTCGCGCCATTTCAGTCCGGTTACTATTTTCAGCACAGACTGCGTGGCTCCTGTACCGTCTTGTCCTGCTTTCACCACGAGCGAGTAAGGCTTGGCCTCGTTGCGCTTATTGTCTTGCAAACAGGGATAGTAAATGCGCTCGAAGAAATCCTTTAGTGCACCGTTCATATAACCAAAATTCTCGGTGGTGAAGAGTATTAATGCATTTGCTTGCAATACGTCCTCGTGCGTACACGCAAATGCAGAACGCGTCTGCGTCTTAACGTGTTCGATGTCGGGTGAGTCAGCGCCTCGGCCTAATGCCTCAAATAATTCGATGGCGTTGGGAGAAGGCGCGTGGCCAACAATTAAAAGATTTTTGCGAACGGTCATGCAGAGTGCACTTACGTAGGATGATTGCCTTTACTATTGTGCACAGAGTTAAAGTTTTCGCAAACCGAGCTTGGGCTTAAATTCGGACAGTAATAGCCCCACCGAGACGCAGACTGCGCCCACCCAAATGCCGGGCAAGAGGGGCTCGTTATTAAGGTGTGCGCCTAAAGCTAGCGAGGAAATGGGCGTAATCAATGTAATTAACGCAACACGGCTGGCCGACATTTTCTTCAGTAAGAAGAAGTAAATCGTGAAGCCGATTCCCGTCCCGATTAAGCCTAAATACAGCACTGCAATTACCTCTGTTTGTCCAAACGTCATATCGCTAACCGTCTCAGAGGAAAAAGCCATCACACAAAATAGCGGAATGGCGACCAAGAGGCCGCCGGTGGTAATTTGCATACCGGTTACATCGAGCTGCGCACAAATATGTCGCATAGCCACCGAACTTGCGGAAGACACGGCCACTGCGATGAGCACATAAATAATGCCAATACTCGCGACCGTTTCAAAATTCAGTCCCGCCTTAAAGACTAAAAATAGGCCATAAAAGCCCAATAACAGGCCTACCGTTTTAATGGGAGTGAGGCGCGCGTTAGGATCAAAGGGCAGGGCGAAGACCCCGGTTAGAAGCGGTGACAGCCCAAAAACAACGGCAATCCAGCCTGATGGAATGGTCATCGAGGCCGTGTAGATGAGGCTCATCGAAATAAACGTGGTGAAGCCGCTAATAACGTAGAGACGTAAGGCGAGGGGCGATAAAGGCAGAGGGTGCGAGCGCAACAGTAGAATGATCACACAAAATGCCGCACCGATGCTCATGCGTAATAGGGCGCTCGTAAAGGGAACACCGCCAACGCTTTTGGCAATGGCCAACGGTGTTGTAGACCAAATGATCAGCACGGTTAAAAAGGCCACGGGCACTTGTAGGTTTTCCCACGCATACCACTTCGCAGGGGGCGGCGAAGTAAGCGGTGACAGCTCAGAAAGCGGTGGTTGATTTTTCATATAATCGCGTACTAACGCTTGAGCCCCGATGTCTGAGCCAATAAGGGTTACATATTTGAATTAATCAAGTGCTTTGATTTTGGCGATTTGCTGAACCAATGCGGCCTCAGTAGACACAGCTTTATCGCGCTGTTCACGGGCTTTAGCAATAATCGCAGCCGGTGCTTTATCCACAAAGGCTGCATTATTGAGTCGACCTTCGACCCCTACTAACTCTTGCTGAACCTTTTCAAGTTCTTTGTGGAGTCGTTTTAACTCTGCGTCGGCATCAATAAACGCGCCGAGCGGAACTAATACTTTAAGGTCTCCCACTAAAGCGGTTGCTGAGTCGGGAGTGTCCTCATTCGGCTGCTTGAGCTCAATGCTCTCGAAGCGCCCAAAATGCATCAAGTAATGGCGATTACGCTCTAAGTATTCGAGGTCAAGCGCCACATGATCGGTGAATAAAATGGGTAACGTTTTAGCAGGGCTAATGTTCATTTCGCCGCGAATAGTGCGTACTCCGGTAATGACAGCTTGTACCCAGCGCATTTCAGATACGGCTGCGGGGTGCACCTTAGTCGGATCGGCAACGGGATACGCACAATCCATAATGGTGTTCTTTTCGCTACCCGCTAGTTTGCTTACATGTTGCCATAATTCTTCACTAATGAATGGCATTATGGGGTGCACGAGACGCAGTGCGGTTTCTAGTACGCTGACCAATGTGCGCCGCGTGCCACGCAACTGCGCATCAGTGGCGTGTTCGTTGTTCAATACAATTTTGCACAACTCAACGTACCAGCTACAGTAATCATCCCAAATAAAGCTGTAGAGTACGCGCGCCATTTGGTCGAAACGGTAACTTTCGATGGCCTTAACTACGTCTAGTTCGACCTCTTGCAAGCGCGAAATGATCCACTGATCCGCTAAACTTAGATCTAGCTCGCCACCGTTTTGTCCGCAATCGTGGCCTTCGCTGTTCATCAATACAAAGCGCGATGCATTCCACAGCTTGTTGCAAAAATTACGATAACCATCAGCGCGCGCCATATCAAAGCGAATGTCACGCCCCAGCGTGGCTTGGCTCGCCAAAGTGAACCGTAAGGCATCGGTACCTAGGGGGGCAATGCCATCTGGAAACGCCTTACGCGTTACTTGTTCAATTTTCTTCGCCATTTGCGGCTGCATTAATGCCGCTGTGCGCTTGGCTACCAGGTCTTCTAGGCTGATGCCGTCAATTAAATCCAGTGGGTCGAGCACGTTGCCTTTCGATTTAGACATTTTGTGGCCTTCGTGATCGCGCACCAAGCCGTGGATATAAACCTCTTTAAACGGAACTTGTCCCGTGAATTTCAGGCCAAACATTATCATCCTGGCAACCCAAAAAAAGATAATGTCAAAGCCAGTAACCAAAACATTAGTCGGGTAGTACTTGCTCAGCTCTGGGGTTTGTTCGGGCCATCCCAGCGTTGAGAAGGGCCATAGAGCTGATGAAAACCATGTGTCTAGCACATCTTGGTCTTGCTCCAGCTTCACGTCGGCACCGGCTTGTTGCTGCGCTTGCTCACGCGTTTTAGCCACATAGACTTTGCCATGCTGGTCATACCACGCTGGAATTCGGTGTCCCCACCAAATTTGCCGAGAAATGCACCAGTCTTCGATATTGTGCATCCATTCAAAGTAAGTATTGCTCCAATTCGCCGGCACGAACGTAATCTGCCCGTTTTCCACAACTTTAATGGCTTCGGCTGCCAATGGCGCCACTTTGACATACCACTGATCCGTTAAAAAAGGCTCAATCACCGAGCCGGATCGATCACCCCGGGGCACCGTTAATTTATGGTCTTGAATTTTCTCTAACAGACCAAGCGCATCAAAGTCAGCTACGATCTGTTTGCGCGCCTGAAAACGATCCATGCCATCGTAGGGGCTACCGGCAAGGCAAATAGTAGCGTCTTTATTGAGGATGTTCAGCATGGCTAGCTCGTGGCGCTTGCCGACGTCATAGTCGTTAAAATCGTGCGCAGGTGTAATTTTAACGCAGCCTGAGCCAAACTCTGGGTCTACGTATTCGTCAGCGATGATTGGTATTTGCCGTCCTGTTAAGGGCAAGTTTATCTGTTGACCGACTAAATGAGCATAGCGCTGATCGTCTGGATGCACGGCCACGGCCGCATCACCTAACATTGTTTCAGGGCGGGTAGTGGCCACCACCAGATGCTGGTCGCTGTCGGCGATGGGGTAACGCAAATGCCACAGAAAGCCATTTTCTTCGGTGGGCTCAACTTCAAGGTCTGAAACGGCCGTTTCCAGTACTGGGTCCCAGTTTACTAAGCGTTTGCCGCGATAAATCAGTCCCTCGTTAAACAGACTCACGAACACTTCTTGCACCGCCGCGGTCAAGCCTTCGTCCATGGTGAAACGCTCGCGAGACCAGTCAATCGCCGCGCCCATGCGTCTGAGTTGCTGGGTTATGCGCCCGCCTGACTCAGCTTTCCACTCCCATACTTTATCAATAAATTGTTCACGCCCGAGTTCGTGACGACTCTTACCTTGTTGGGCGAGTTGCCGTTCTACCACCATCTGCGTGGCAATACCGGCGTGGTCCGTACCCACTTGCCAAAGCGTTTGGTCACCTTTCATCCGATGGTAACGCACAAGCAAATCCATCACTGTGTTGTTGAAGGCATGCCCCATGTGCAAGCTACCTGTGACGTTAGGAGGCGGGATCATTAAGCAAAACGCTTGCTCAGCTGGACGAGCAGCAAAATTGTGCTGAGCTTCCCACCGCTGGTAGATGGTCTGCTCTATGTCAGCTGGGTTGTATTGTGGATTCAAAGTGTTGGTCATGCTGATGCGATGCTTAAATGTTTACAGTAATACAATTCTTAAAGAATCGGCTCTTTAAGAATAAAGTGAAAATCTAGTGGGCAAGCGCGAATTATACGCGAGTAAGGCAGGCAGGGGCGTGCCTTCTGTGCTGATTTACCTGACTAAATCTGTGCTGCGGGGGTTATATAAGCGCTTGGCTACGCGCTATAACTCCAGCGTATGAGTTGACACTTTAAAGCCCTCGCCTTGGTAGTGCTTGTAGCGACTGCGCGCCAGTTGCTTAGCGTCTTCGTCTGCTTCTACAATTTCGGCGACACGCTCGAAGTGATGGCTATATAGTGGCACTTCACTTGCCAAATTTATCATCACCGCAAACTCGTTTTGTAAAATTTGCGGGCTCACCGAGAGCGAATCACCAATCACCACAAACTCCAATCCTTGCGCATAGAGCTCGCTTACCATTCCTGGACTTGTCAATTGGTCTATGCGTTCGTGGGCTAAAAAACTGGTATTGCGGAATGACCACATGATGTGTGACAAGTGCTCGCTTTGCTCCTTAGAGTCGGTGATGATCAAGACATGCTTTTTGAGCCGACTGACCTTATTGGCCAGCCGACTCGCAAGTTTGTATTTAGCATCGCGTAAGCGGTTTGCAATTAAATAGAAATCAACCTGTTTTTTACTCATGGGTTAGGCGGCTTTAATTGTGCAATCCAGTAAGGGCTACTGTTGATTAAGCAAATACTGCGTCAAAATGGGCACTGCGCGGCCTGATGCTCGTTTACCCACTGCGCCACCCCATGCCGTGCCGGCTATGTCGAGATGGGCCCATTTAAAGTTTTCAGCAAAATACGACAAAAAGCAGGCTGCGGTAATAGTGCCCGCAGTGGGGCCACCAATATTCGCTAGGTCGGCATAATCAGATTTTAATTGTCGTTTGTACGTTTCTTTAATTGGCAGTTGCCAAGCAAAATCCAAACTTTGCTCACCGGCGGCGAGTACTGCATCTATCAATTCCTGATTGTTACCCATGACACCGGCGGTTTGATGACCTAACGCGACAATAACCGCTCCTGTGAGTGTGGCGATATCGATCACAGACTGCGGTTTGAAACGCTCGGTGTAAGTGAGTGCGTCGCATAGTAATAGTCGGCCTTCGGCATCTGTGTTCAGAATCTCGATGGTACGACCAGCCATACTCGTCACCACATCGCCAGGTTTATTCGCTAACCCGTCCGGTAGGTTCTCTGAGCTCGGTATTACGCCCACTACATTAATCGGCAATTGCATTTGCGCAACCGCCAGTAACGTGCCGAACACACTGGCAGCACCGCACATGTCGTATTTCATTTCGTCCATTTTGGGACCAGGTTTTAATGAAATTCCGCCTGCGTCAAATGTGAGTCCTTTGCCCACTAGAGCGTGCGGGGCGGTCTTTTTATCGGGGGCGCCAAAATATTCCATAACGATCAACTTAGCGGGCTCGCGGCTGCCCTTGCTGACTGACAATAACGATCCCATACCTAAATCAGCCATGTCATTTTCGTTCAAGATTTTCACGCTGAGCCCGTGGCTACGCCCCAGCTTCTTAGCCTGATTCGCTAGATAGGTGGGCGTACAGACATTGCCCGGTAAATTGCCGAGGTTTTTGGCTAAGGTTTTCCCCGCATCAATCGCTTGGCCGATAGCGCTGCCTTGTTTGACCGCAGCCGCTTGCTTTGCGTCCACTGTATAAATGGTGAGCTTAAGTTCTTTCGGCGTATCGCGGTCATCAAGGGACTTTGGCGTTTTCACGAATTTGTAGGTGGCGTCGCCGAGCGCTTCGACTAAATGTCGCGCGACTGTTTGCGCATCACTTTTATGGATAAGCTCTGCCAAATCTAGCGTGAATTCATTAATTTTCAAACCTTTGAGCTTTTTAGCTAGAAGATTGAGTAGGTCGCGCACTTGTTCGGTGGCCAGTGCACGCTCTTCACCCACACCCAGTAATACAAGGTGGTCAGCGCCAATCCCTTCGACCGCGCTAGTAACCAGAATTTCGTCTTGCGCCGCTTTAAACAAGCTTTTATCTTGTAAACGATCAAGCAGTTTGTTGGTGGTGATATTGAGCTCGGAGTGCTGTGAGCTGATTTTCTTGGCCGGTTTGAGGGCTACAACTAGGCAGGCGGTCTTGCTGGCAAGGTTTAAGGTGGTTTTAGTTTGTACTTTCACGGTTAATAGTCCTTTTCGTTATCATACTTTTAGAGTAATTTTGAGGCAGGTGCCATTTTAAGCTTTGACAGTACAAGCACGCAAAGCCTTGTTATACTCGCGCGCGGTGCGTAAAAACCTGCGCGCGCCTTTATGGGCGTTGCATCATATTAGGCAACACGACTTTCAATTCGGATTTCAATTCGGATTTCAATCAGGTTTTCGATACAGTTCTCAACGTTGATTGCGCTCGATTTACCCGTTCCGTCACTCGTTGACTCAAGGGGCGGAGTATAACGCATCTCATATGTTAGCGTGCATCGCCCGACGCACGTGTTCTTGAGAATGTTTTTGTGGGTCTGTAGCGCTTTGTGACTACATCAATTTAGGCATTGAATTTAAGCAATGATCATTAACCGCTCGTTTGTTACCGAAGTTTTGCGCACTACGCTCGCGGTTACCTTTGTGATCGTGAGTATTTTTCTAGTGATGCGCGTAATGGGGTTTTTAAGTCAAGCGGCCGAGGGCTTGATTCCCATCAGTGGAGTGCTGACTTTGGTGGCCTTAAAAATGGTCGCGTATTTAGACGTAATGATTCCATTGATGTTCTATATCGCGCTACTTATGGTCCTAAATCGGTGGTATTCAGACCGTGAGATGGCGGTATTAGCCAGCGCCGGAGTCGGGATCACACACTTTTTGCGTCCTCTCATGTTTCTCGTTTTGGTGGTGAACGGCGTTGTGGTGTTTTGCGCTTTTTTTCTAACCCCCATGTCCTTAGCCCGCGGATACGACTTAGAACGCGGATACCGGCAAAGCAGCGAAGTGTCGGGCATTGTGACGGGTAAGTTTGTTGAAGCAAAGGGAGGTAACGGCGTCTATTTTGTGGAGGACTACAATCGATCCACGGGCAATTACGAAGGCGTGTTTGTGTACCGCGCATCGTTTAATCGCGAAGGTGTGGTAGTTGCGCAGCAAGCGTATCGTATGGAAGACCCTAATACGCAGGATCAATTCTTGGTGTTGGTGAACGGGTCACGCTATGAGGGCAATCCAGGGTCGCCAGATTACCGCGTGATTGATTTTGAAAAATACGCGTTGCGCTTGGAGCCCAGTAACCAGACTACGTTGTCGTTACCGATTCGAGCTCGCAGTAATACCGAGTTGATGGTATCGGATGAACCCAAATTTCGGAGTGAATGGTATTGGCGTATAGCGAAAGTTTTCACGCTGCCAATATTAGCCTTATTTGCGCTGGCCCTGAGTCATGTTGATACGCGGCAAGGAAAATCGAGCGGACTCATGCTCGCTTTCCTGGTTTATCTCACGTATACCAATTTGCTTGGTTATACTGTTGCGCTGATTAAAAATGGCGAAGCTGAAAGCGGCATGCCTATTTGGATTGTGCACGGTACTTATTTCATACTAGCGGTCTATTGTTTATACCGCCGCAATTACAATCTTCCCTTGCTTCCCGCGTTTCGACCTTGGCGCGTTACGGTACCGACCTAAACTACCCTTAGGTAATCGCTCTAGAGACCATCGAATGAGAATTTTAGATATCTATATAGGCAAGATACTCGTCGGGCACATTATGGTGACCGTAGTGGTGCTCCTAGGCTTATTCACGTTTGTGTCTTTTCTCGATGAGTTGGGCGATCTTGATCGTGGTAATTACGGTGTATTTCAGATTGTTCAGTACGTGATTCTAACCATTCCGAATATTCTGTACTTGATGCTTCCTATGGCGGCCCTGATTGGCTCGATTCTAGGGTTGTCGGTTTTGGCGCGAGATTCGGAACTCATTGTAATGCGCGCTGCAGGAATATCGATCATGCGGATAGTCGGCTCTGTCCTCAAAGTGGGTGGGGTCTTAGCGCTAGTCGCCTTGATCATGGGTGAGTTTGTGGCCCCGTACACCGAGACCAAAGCGATGAAAATCAAAGCGGAGTCTATGCAAAGCAATATCCGTAGAGAGAGCGATTTTGGTATTTGGCTACGTGACGAAAACACGTACGTTAATATCGGCGAAGTCTTACCTGACCTGCATTTACTGCAGATTAAGATCTTTGAATTTGACGGCAATAACTTTTTACGATTTTTGTCCAGCGCCGAGCGTGGCGAGTACAAAGACGGACGATGGGAGCTTAAAGGTATAAAGCGCACCCAAATAGACGAGGCTCGATCAGCGGCTGATGAGGTCTCGGCGGCGTATTGGAGTACATCTGTCAACCCAGATATCTTAAGAATCTTCCAAGTTAAACCCGAACAGCTGTCGATATTGCAGCTCAACCGTTACATCACGCATTTAAAGTCAAATCGGCAGGATACGACTAATTTTGAGTTAACCTTTTGGTCAAAAATGGTCACCCCATTAGCCACGGCTGTAATGCTGATTATGGCTGTGCCCTTTGTATTTCAGCAGGTGCGCTCGGGAGGCTTGGGACGTAGTTTATTTGCCGGCATAATGATTGGTTTGGGCTTTTTTATCCTTAACAAGGCCTTTACCTATTTCGTTCCCTTATTTGCGATTCCGCCGTTCATTGGAGCCGTGTTACCAACTGCTTTAGTCTGCGCAGTCAGTATTTTTATGATTAGGCGAATAGTCTAGCGTGAAAGCCCCTCACGCTGAGTTGCAAGCGTCTTGCTTATTTTGGATTGATTCGAACAATACTGGTCTTGCAAATTAGATCGTGCCACGTAGCGCGGCGCGGATTGATTAGAATCCATGTGTACCCCAAGCCCAATGGGAGCCACGATACCGCCGCTAAGGCAAAGCGTTGTGCGGCTTTGGGCCAGCTTAAGTACTTGCCTCGCTCATCGACCAGATGCAGATTCCAAACTCGCATTCCCAGTGATTGCCCACCATGGGTCCAAAACCAACCATAAAACAGAAAGCTTACCCCGATAAGGTAAGCGAGTTTTAGCGCACGTACCCATGGTGAGGTGCTAATCGTTTCGGGGATGGCGAGAAACACTAAAGAAGCCAAAAAGATGACGCCTAGAAGCAATAGGCCATCGTACACAATAACGGTCATACGCTTAAAAAAGCCCGGGCGCGGCAATCTGAGTACAACTTCGCGTTCTAATTGTGCCTTATCAGCAATAACCATAATCAATGCATTATATGAATTGTGAGCGCGCGAATTCTAACAAGGATTTAGACGCTCTTGTAATTACTTGTGCACAACTTTTGGTAATGACTAAAAAAGCCACTTTAGCGTCATTCACGTATAATTAACTTAATGAAATCACTATAAGTTATTGTTTATATTGTATTTATACTTAGTGCTTACTTTTTAAGCAGTTTGTTAAGTACTATTGCGGTCGCCCTGTGTAGCTTCTTTTGCACAGACTTATCCACAGATGTTGTGGATAAGTTTTAAGGCTTGACAGAGCAAGAAGGAGAGCGCGGGGGGCGATTGATGGCTTGTCACTGAGCCGCTAGAAACGATGAGTGTTTGCACTGCATGAGCCCAAGGCTGATATGCAGTGTTTTAAGGTCGTTGTAAAGCTTACGCGCAGTCAAGGCTACACGGTGGTAACAATTTCGCGTTACACTTCCACTTTATTCTAAACTTGAGGCGACGCCACAGTGGGTGTCAAATCACATCTGATATAAGGGGTAAAGTATGTCCGAATCCACGTTTCATTATCTCGATAAAGCCTTAAGCCAAATACGCGATCTTGGGCTCATGCCTACTCAAGTCGACGAGGCACCAGTGGTGTCCTTATTAGAGAAGCTTACGGACATTGACGAAAGTAAAATTGTCGCGATTGCGCGAACCTTATCCCAAGCCTCCGTGTTCAACGACATCGTGCGCGAGCACGTATCCGAAATGCGGGTGGGCGAACGCTACGAGGACATTACGGCAGCCTTTAACTCCATTCGCGAAGATGCTAAACGTATGGTTGAACAGCTCGATGACGGCAAACTGAATACGTTTGAACGGGTAAGTAATGTCTGGATGAAGGTGAGTCGCGGCGATATTGCCTCGCGCTTCGACGCCATTAAAGAAACTTATTTAGAAGTAGCACAGGATTCGCGCGAACAAATTGAGCGCGAGCGCGTTATTTTAGAAGCCTACCAAGATTTTCGTGGTGCGATTAAGCAATCCGAAATTTACGCACTGGATGTATTGCAGCGAGCAGAATCACTGTGGAACAACGCCAAAGGTGCTTTGCAGCAAGCAAGTGATACTGTGGCAGCGTTTGAAAGCGACGATCTCGCCGCGCGTGCCAAGCTCGAACTTACGCGTGATGAGCGTATGCGTGATCTGCAATATGCGGAAGATCGCTACCAGGTCGCCAAAGATATATCGGACAACCTCACCATTAGTTACAACACGTCGGAAGTCGTTATGGCGCGCTTGATTCAAACCAACGGTGCTAAGGAGCGCGTGTACAAGCAGGCCATCACCTTTTTCGGCACTAATGAATCGGTGTTAACTGCGTTAACGGCGTCATTTACGGGTTTATTCGGCCTGCATGAAAGTACCCAAACGCTTGAAGCCATGAAAGAGGGGGTATCCAAAAGTTTAGAAGATTTGGCTGATATCGGCGGTAAAGTCCAAGATGCTGCCGTGAGAGCGGGTTATGGCCCCACAATACGTGCCGATGCGGTTAAGCGACTCGTCGATTCGGTGGTTAATTTTCAAGAACGATCACGAGAGATTATTGAAGAGATGCGCGTACTCTCTACCAGGAATGCAGCGGAAATTCGTGAGTCAGTTGAAGATGGTAAACAACGTATGGCTCGCATTATCGAGCGGGGCGGTTCGTTACCACTTTTGCATGATTTTAATGAGTAATTGGTCTGCACTTTAAGGCTTTTTTGTAAGGCTAAGTGCTCAGGCGAGCTGAGCGGTCACATGGCAAGTGTAAACCACGAGTACGGGAAGAAAGTATGAACGAAGCGCGCCAGGAGGCAGGCTTAGAGGATTTGATGGCCGCCATGGATGTAGTGGACACATTGCGTCACGATCAGAGCGTGGTGGCGCGTGAGTTAGACCAAGAGGGTCGCCGCGAGCGGCTGCTCCAGCGGCTCAAGGAACTATACCAAGCACAAGGCATCGAAGTTTCGGAACATGTGCTTATCGAGGGCATCAAGGCGCTTGAAGAAGAGCGCTTTAAATATACTCCGATTGCGTCTAGCTGGCGGTCTAAGTTGGCACACATTTGGGTTAGTCGTAAACGCTGGAGTAAACCAATCGGTTTTTTGGGCGTACTCGGCAGCCTGTTGAGCGGATACTACTATATCAACGATGTGCTCCCTGAACAGCAATCTAGAGCACAGTTACCGCAGCAAATTGCCGCGACCACGAATGCCATTATTGCCCTAGCGAGCGGCCCTGAGTTAGTAAAGCAGGCGATGGCGCGTAAGCGCTATGCCGAAACACTCTTGGCGCAATCCGATTATGCCGATGCGCAAACTGTGTTGACAGAATTGCAAAGGTTGCAGGAACGGTTGGGGCAAAGCTATACCCTGCGTGTGGTATCCCGGCCC
>CAYOXK010000077.1:1236-13473 GCA_964407915.1 uncultured Gammaproteobacteria bacterium | reverse complement strand
CCGAATAATGAGGAGTGAATGTTCACAGAAGGTCTCAGCAAAGGGGGGGGGGCTTGTCACAAAAGCGTCACTAAAGTGACGCCAAATGGTCACATAGCCTTTCTATAGTCGCGCCAAAGAAAGCTAATAGCCGTTTATAGCGATCGCAAGATGGGCTTATACCGATTTAGGGAGGAGCAGACAAAATGACATTCGAACAATCCTTAGAAAACAATTCGCTGGCGCCGTCTCGGGACCTAAACCCTAATCATTTTGATACAGACTCGAGCCCGGGAGATAGAACGGAGCGCGCCACGCAGTCGATTAAATCCGCTGTATCGGTTGCGGCGACATTTCAACAAGTGATGGATTTGAATAACTATGAAAATCCTCGCGGTTTAATGGCCTATGCGCTTGGGCGTCTAGAATACGCAGTTAAGACCCGCACGCTGAGTGCCAGCGAATCCGGTCACCTCGTCGCGTATCCCGAACCGCGCAACCGTCTGATCAAAGAGCTGTCGCAATGTCAATTGTTGGGCCAGACACCCGATGGCAAAGCAATATTCCTATTCCAGTATCGTAGCAACTCCAGCGTCATGCGCGAGCTTGGTCGCTTGCGCGCGCTAACCTTTAAAGTGGTTGGTGAAGGCACCAAGCAGTTGCGCGACACGGATGCGTACGACCAATACTATCAGCATATTGTTTTATGGGATGAGGCCGCGCTAGAAATTGTTGGCTCATACCGCATTGGCGAAGCCCACGCACTCAATACTGCGCACCAACCTCTTTACACTGAAGGTTTGTTTGACTACCAACCGAGCATGCGCGCCCTCTTCCCCTTCGCGATTGAACTCGGTCGCAGCTTTATTCAACCAAAATACTGGAGCAAACGCGGACTTGACCATTTGTGGATGGGCATTGGTGCCTATCTAATTGCACATCCGCATGTACGTTACTTGTTTGGCGCGGTAAGCATCTCAAATGAATTTCCAACACTCGCTAAGCACCAAATCGTGGGGTGTTTTCAACACCATTTTCAACCGCTCGATCATCGTCAGCTAGCCCGCGCGAAGTTGCCTTTCAGGCTTGATCGCGGGGTGCTTGAAAGCTTTAGAGACATGGATTATGACGACAGCTTGAGCTACCTCAAAACCGCGCTCAAAAAACAGAATGTGGTGCTCCCCACTTTGTATAAGCACTATGCTGATTTATGTGAGGCCAAGGGCACACAGTTTGTCGACTTTAATATTGACCCAAAGTTTTCGCATTGCATTGATGGTCTGATGCTTGTAGACCTCGCGTACATCAAAGACAAAAGGCGTCGACGCTACCTAGAACCGCACTCGGCACCGCAACATTAGCAAATCCCTGCTACAGCGAACAATGGCAGTCGCAGATCGAGTTTAACAAATCGCACACTCACCCAAACTCTAACGTAACCATCTCCCATCATTATGGCCAAAGTTGATCTGCACGTTCATTCTAAGTACTCAGACTATCCAAGCACATGGGCGCATAAATTTTATAAGTCCCCAGAGAGCTTTACTGAACCCGAGACGATCTATAAACAAGCTAAAGCGCGTGGTATGACGCTGGTTACCATCACCGATCATGACGACATTCGGGGCGCTCTCGAGCTAGTAGCCGCCCATCCTCTGGATACCTTTGTGTCCTGCGAGATAACCACCTACTTCCCCGAAGATCAATGCAAAATCCATATCTTGGTCTACGGCATCAGCGAGCGTCAATATGAAGAGATCATGGTGGTACGCGCATCAATTTATGATTTACGCAATTACATTTTGGAACACAACATTGCGTACTCGGTGGCGCACGCTACCTACGACCAGGACGGTAAGTTACGCTTTGAGCACGTCGAGAAACTCGTATTATTGTTTGACGTATTTGAAGTGATCAATGGCGGTGGCGATGCGCAGAACAATTTACTTCTGCACCGCTACCTGGAGGGTCTGGACGACGAAGCGTTGGACGAACTGCAAGCTAAGCACAAAATTCAACCGATAAGTGTCGACCCATGGGTCAAGAGCTACACGGGCGGCGCAGACGATCATTGCGGTATTTTGATTGGTACGGCCTATACGCAAAGCGACGCCAGCACCGTTGCTGAATTTCTCCTGTCGTTGCGTAAAAAGCACACTTTGGCCAACGGCTTGCACGGCACGTTTGAGTCCTATGCCACGGGAGTCATCAAACACATACACGACTACCGCTTAGACCGTGATTCGAGTTACGTCACGTCTAAAATGAACGAGTTCTTAGAGCTTTTCTTTACCGGTTCTGAAGGGAATTGGTTTAGCCGCTTCAAGAAAAGCCGCTCATTAAAATACCTCAAACGCAAAAATTCTAAAACACATTCAGCTTTGCACCGACTGCTTAACAATATTGAAGAACTAAAGACCGAGGACATCGCCACAAAGATCCCGGTGGTTTACGAGGACATCAATCATCTTCACGGTGAAATGTTTATTACCGTGCTCAATTCGATATTAAAGAGCTTCCCACAAGGCGATATCTTCACCGCGTTTCAAAAGTTTGCGACCGTATTTCCGATGACACTACTCGCGCTGCCTTTCCTTGGGTCAATGCGTCACCAAGTGCTGAAGCAAAATTTAAAACAGGGCCTAATTGAAGGCACATCGCAACCCTACACGCAAAAAGCGCTGTGGTTTACCGATACCATTGATGATCTCAATGGCGTATCGGTAACATTGCGGCAAATCGCGGCGCACAGCATCTCGCAAGGCTATCAGTTAAAACTCGTGACATGCGTAGACGAAGCCGATATCAATCAGGCTTTACCTAAAAATGCGTTGAATTTTCACCCAATCAAACGCATCGAAACACCTGGTTATGAACAACAACAAATCGGGTTTCCGTCGTTGCTCACCATGCTCAAAGAAGTGGTTGCTGAACAACCCGATCAAATCATCATCTCCGCGCCAGGTCCGCTGGGTTTGGGTGCACTATTGTGTGCAAAGTTAATGGATCTTCCGGTAAAGTGCATTTATCACACTGACTTTGCTGAGCAACTCTACCGCATGACGGGCGAGGAAACGCTCGCGCGGATAACAGACTGGGCGGTGAATGCCTTCTACGCTCAAGCCAATACCGTGTTTGTGCCGAGCCAAGCCTACATTGATAAACTCGATCACGCCGGGCTTGATCCTGATCGTTTACGAATCTTCCCACGCGGCCTTAATCTCGATTTATATAAGCCTGCACCACCCGCGCAGGCCTCCATCCTACCGATAACCGCACAAGGTGACTTCACCTTACTGTTTGCTGGTCGCATTTCGGAAGATAAGAACCTTAAGACGTTGGTTAAAATATTCAACGCCGCCGAGCAAGCCCAAGCCAATACGTATAATTTAATCATCGCGGGCGATGGTCCCGATTTAGTGCGTCTGAAGCAGGAGCTTAATCACTTTCCCAACGTGATTTTCACTAATCGTGTAGCGCCCGAAGAACTGGTGGCATGGTATCAGGCTGCCGATCTATTAGTATTCCCAAGCCATACCGATACTTTTGGTATGGTGGTGCTCGAAGGATTGGCCTGCGGTTTACCTGCGCTGGTCACCGCGAGTGGCGGGCCTAAAGAGATTATTCAGCCTGGTCTTACGGGGCACATTATTGAACAAGACGATCCTGCCTTGTGGTTAGCTGCGATCGAGTTTTACCGAACACTTAAATGCGCCAACCCCGAGGCCTATCAGCAGTTGCGTGACACGTGTACGGCTCACGTGAACCAACACAATAACTGGCAACCAGTGTTCGATGAAGTACTCGGTAATCAATGTCGGCTACCTAAAGTTCGGGTAGCCAAACTATTGGACGACACGGATTCGCCGTTGCGTAGACAGTCGGTCGCTGCCTAGCGACCCTGATGCTCCGCGTAGACCCTCTCGCTCTGCTATGCTTAGGCCGGTTATTTCACTACCCGAGAATGCTCGTCAGTAAAAAACAGGCTGTGAATCTACAAAACGACTTTATCGTAATGCGACATGGGCATAGTCTGGGTAATGAGCTTGGGCTTATCGTAAGCCGTCCTGAAAATGCTCTAGCTCAATACGGCCTAACCGCGGACGGCGAGCAGCAAGTAAGCGCTGCCATTTCGAAGGCCAATTTGAACCAGCGCACTCTGATTGTAAGCTCAGATTTTGCGCGCGCGCTCGACACGGCCAAACTCGCACAACGCCAGCTCAATGTCGCAGAGTTATGCGTTGACGCACGCTTTAGAGAACGCGATTTTGGAAATTGGGAGCTACAGGACCACAGCGCCTATCACAGTATTTGGGAAGACGATCTTAGCAATCCAGATCAACCCCGCAATGGTGTAGAGGCCGTAAGCAGTGTGCTCAGTCGCGCACTCGCAGGCCTTTCCGACTTAGACCAAAACCACGTAGGTCGTCAAATCCTCATCGTTAGCCACGGCGATGTCCTACAAATTTTGCTAGCCTTTTTTGCTGGCATCCCCATTCACCATCATCGCAGCTTGGCGAGCCTAGGTAACGCCGAACTTAGGTCCCTAGTCGCATCAGAGTACTGTGTAGGCTAAACGCAACTAAACACTCGGCGGACTTTCTTCGAGTGAAAACCCCTCGTCGAGCCAACCCGTGACGCCCCCGAGCATTTTTTTGACAGGACGACCAAGTTCGGCAAGCGATAAAGCGGCCTTATCCGCCCCGTTACAGTGGGGACCTGCACAATAAACGACGAACACGGTTGCAGCTGGGTACGCCGCGAGCGCTTCACTCGTTAATCGGTGGCGCGGGAGATTTATAGCGTTGGGCACATGCCCCCGCTGGAACAACTCCGGCGAGCGTACATCGAGCAACACAAAGTCTTGCCGATTATTGGTCATCGCGTGGTGTACGTCCCAGCAGTCCGTTTCAAACTGTAACAAGGCAGCGAAATGCTGTCGTGCTGCATCGGCCGATGCGGGCGCGGGTCGGGTAACGGCTGAGCTCATCAAGCCTCCTAAAATGCTCGTTTATCTGAGAGGCTTCATTGTAAGCTAAGCATGCTACGCTACAAACAGGAATCGCTGACAAAGCCAGTGCCCTGCGTTATGCTTGCGCTCTGAATGTTTGGACAAAGCCCTCAAACTCCCTTGGCTTGCGCGGTATATTGCGTAGGCTCTATAGACCCTTTGCGCTTGTTATTATGAATAAACTTATGCCCATCCCCGCCGATATTGTCACCCACTACCGTGCTTGTCATTTATGCGAAGCCATCTGTGGACTAGAAATCACCACGCAAGGCGATGAGATTAAAGGCATTAAAGGTGATAAAAGCGACCCTGTCAGTCAAGGCTATATTTGCCCAAAGGCCACGGCGATTGCCGATATCCATGCAGATCCAGACCGCATTCGGCGCCCGATGCGCAAAATTGCAGGACAATGGCACGAGGTTAGCTGGGACGAGGCTCTGGATTATACAGCCGCGCAACTCGTTAAGACCCAGCAAGCCCATGGACCTAATAGCGTGGGCTTTTTTGCGGGCAATCCTGGCGTGCACAACTACGGTAATATGACGCATGGCCCGTTGCTCCGCCGCGCTATAAAGTCACGCAATAATTTCTCCGCTACGTCCCTCGATCAATTACCCCACCATTTAGCGGCATATACGATGTATGGGCATCAATTTGCCTTGCCCATACCCGACATCGATCATACCCAGTACTTTCTGATGTTGGGGGGCAACCCATTAGCGTCGAATGGCAGCATGATGACGGTGCCCAATATCGTTAAACGCTTGAAGGCCCTGCAAGCACGCGGTGGTAAGTTGCTCGTCATTGATCCCCGGCGCAGCGAAACAGCCGATATAGCCGACCAACATTTGTTTATTCGACCCGGCAGTGATGCCTTTTTGTTAATGGCCATCATGCGTGAGTTGTTTGTTCATGATTTGGTTAACTTGGGTCACTTAGCGGGAATCATTGACGGCGTTGAGGACGTGCGAGCGGCCGTCGAGCCGTATACCCTGGAACTTGCGCAATCGCAAACGGGCATACCTGCAGAAGCGATCGCGACGATCGCCCAAGACCTCGCAAAAACCGATAAGGCCGTGGTGTATGGCCGTATGGGGGTTTCGGTACAGGAATTCGGCGGCTTGTGCCAATGGGCGATTCAAGCCATAAACCTGTTAATAGGGGCCACCGATTCAGTCGGCGGTGCGTTACTAACCGCTCCCGCCGTAGGCTATGTGCAACCAGGCACCCCGGGTAAAGGTCATTTTGATCGTTTTCGCTCGCGCATCAGTCAGCTTCCCGAGTTTGCCGGAGAATTACCATCGGTCGTGATGGCCGAAGAGATTCTCACTCCGGGTGAAGACCAAATTAAAGCGATGGTTACCATTGCTGGCAATCCACTTATCTCCTCGGCCAACACTGAAGCTTTAGAGACGGCCTTCGAGAATTTGGATTTTTATGTCGCTATTGATTTTTATATCAACGCCACCACTCGGCATGCTGACGTCATTTTGCCGCCGACCAGTCCACTGGAACACGACCATTATGATTTGGGCTTTTTACGCTTAGCCGTGCATAACAGCACTCGCTACAACCCTGCGATCTACCCAAAGCCTGAGGGCAGTTTAGACGACTGGGAGATATTCAATGCCTTAAGCGAAAAAATTAGCGCGCTCAAAGGTTTGCCGTTTGAGCCTTTGCCCGAGCCGGCCAAAGTCATCGATCGCGGCATACAAAGCGAACAGTACAGTGCTGCCAAGGGTTCGGAATGGGCCTTGACCATGGATAAAATTAAACAAGCTCCGCATGGGATAGACTTAGGGCCTCTTACGCCGAGCATGGTAGGTCGTATCGCCACCGAAAATGGCCGTATCAACCTAGCACCAGCCATCTATCTCAACGACCTGCCCCGCTTAGCAGAGCGAGCCAGCCGTGCACGCGACACCGAGCACGACTTACTCTTAATTGGTCGGCGCCACATTCGCAGCAACAATTCGTGGATGCACAATTACCATCGCCTCGTAAAGGGTAAACCGCGTTGGCAATTATTGATGAATCCGAGCGATTTAAGCGCTCGCGGACTTAAAGACGACGACGACGTTGTCATTCGTTCACGCGTTGGCACCGTAACAACCAAGGTAGTCGGCAGTACAGAACTGATGCCTGGTGTGATCAGCCTGCCACATGGTTGGGGACACACGAAACCCGGTATTAAAATGGCCATTGCGAGTCAGCAAGAAGGAGCAAACTGCAATCGGCTAACCGATGATCGTTTTTTTGACGCATTGTGCGGCAACGCTGCACTGAATGGAGTACCGGTGAGCGTGGTCAAAGCAGCCGCTGCGGCTTGAACCGCGAATTTGACTAAAACCAGCGTAGACCTAAGTTCCGCTCCTACAGCGCGGGCGGTCTTCCTTGCGCCACTGTGGTAAATCAACCTTCGAGGCGATAGTACTCAACGGTAGGAAAAGGCGCATAGAAGTGGTGCAGCAGCGCCTGCCACTCTGAATAGTCCTCAGATTGGCGAAATCCTTCGCGGTGCGCCTCGATCGACAGCCATACAACTTGCAGTAGAAACTCATTGCGTGTCTGCGCACTGGCCTTAAGCGAGTGCTCCACATAACCTGCTTGGCGTTTAATAAGGGGTTCCGCTTGGGCGAAAGCGGTTAAAAATGCGGACGTCTGCCCCTCAACAATAGTGAGCTTCGCGACCTCCAAGACCAACGATTGCGCTGTACAGTACGCAAAACGTGGCACGATCCTGCCGTGCTCGTTTTGCACCGTCTCGACGAACATTGCATACGGGCGATTCCACAGACCTCGTTCGCCATACAACGCCTGATACAGCACCAATGACTCACCACTTTCTGAGTGCGTACTCACACCCAAGACCCGATACAAAGCGCCTTTGTAGTGCTGATAAAGCCCGCTTTTAAGGTGTGCTGCTGGCATAACAAACTCCGCAAATTAGTGCTCTACTGACTTTACGTTAAGCACTTAGATTTCGGCTTGGTCGCCCTTACTACTGAGCCACTTTTTACGCGCAGGCACTTCTTTTTTGGCCAACAGCATATTCATCATTGCGTTGGTGTTGTCGCCGGCTCCTACCGACATCTGCACCAAGCGACGATTATCTTCATGCATCGTGGTTTCACGCAACTGATTGGGGTTCATCTCGCCTAAACCTTTAAAGCGCTGCACATTAATTTTGGCATTAGGCTTGTCGGCTTTAATGCGTGCGATAATCTCATCGTGCTCAGCATCGTCAAGTGCATAGAACACTTGCTTAGCTTGATCAATTCGGTACAAGGGTGGCATCGCCACGTATAAATGCCCTGCTTCGACTAAAGCCCGGAAATGACGCACAAATAAAGCGCAGAGAAGTGTCGCAATGTGCAGACCATCCGAGTCTGCGTCCGCCAAAATACAAATCTTGCCATAGCGCAGGCCTTCCAAGTCATTGGAACCTGGATCAACTCCTAAAGCCACAGAAATATCGTGCACTTCTTGCGACGCCAACACTTGGCTCGACTCCACTTCCCACGTGTTCAGGATTTTTCCACGCAGCGGCATAATTGCCTGTGTTTTTCGATTGCGCGCTTGTTTAGCCGAACCGCCGGCGGAGTCTCCTTCTACTAAGAACAACTCGGTTACATCTAAGTCCTCGCTCGAACAATCGGCCAACTTACCGGGCAGAGCAGGACCTGACGTAATTTTTTTACGTGTTACTTTTTTCGCGGAGCGCAGCCTAGTTTGCGCATTTTCAATCGCGATTGAGGCAATCTGCTCGCCCTCTGCCACGTTTTGATTGAGCCACAATGCAAAAGCATCTTTAACTTTGGTGGCAATAAACTGAGATATATCCCGTGACGACAGCTTTTCTTTGGTTTGACCCGAGAACTGGGGGTCCTTCATGCGCACACTCAACACGTATTGGCACTGGTTCCAAACGTCGTCGGGCGATATCTTTAGGCCTTTTGGTAGCAAATTGCGGAAATCACAAAATTCGCGAATCGCTTCCGTAAGACCAATTCTGAGTCCATTGACGTGGGTGCCGCCCTGTATCGTCGGAATTAAATTAACATAACTTTCAGTAATGAGCTCAGCCACCGATCCTGACCAAGCAACGATCCATTCAACTTGGGCGTCCTGACCCTTTTCATTACCTTGAAAACCCTCCAACGGCAGTCGCTCATGGTCGCCCAGAGCGCCCATCAAGTAGGCCTTTAAACCGTCTTCGTAATACCATGTTTGATTGTTTTGCGGCTTGGCTTCATCCTCAAGCACAATGGTCAAGCCGGGCGATAAAACCGCTTTTGCACGTAATAAGCGGCTTAACCGTCCCACATGTACCGCTGGCGAATCAAAAAACACGGGGTCCGGCCAAAACCGAATCCGCGTGCCGGTATTACGCGCACCAACGGTGCCCACTTCCTCCAAGTCCGATGTCTTTAAACCATTGGCAAACGCCATATTGTATTCTCGACCACCGCGCTTGACCCAAACCTCTAAGTGCTTAGACAGAGCATTGACCACCGAGATGCCCACGCCGTGCAGACCACCAGAGAACTCATAGTTTTTATTGGAAAATTTACCGCCTGCGTGCAGCTTAGTCATAATGACCTCGACACCGGGGATCTTTTCCTCAGGATGGAGGTCTACGGGCATACCCCGCCCGTCGTCCTGCACCTCTACCGAACCGTCTTTATAAAGCGTAACCTCGATCCGTTTGCAATAGCCCGCAATCGCTTCATCAACGCTATTATCAACCGCTTCTTGTATGAGATGGTTGGGTCGCTCCGTCGTGGTATACATACCTGGACGTTTACGCACGGGCTCTAAGCCGGTAAGTACTTCAATCGAGGATGAATTGTAATCTGCAGTCATAGTCAATCTGAGCGTCTAGTCAAAGGTAAGAAAAAATGAAGTAAATATCAGCGTTGTGCGAGCGCGATTTTAGCGCGATTGTTAGACCTTAAGGAACTTTAAGACACGGTATCGCGGCATTTTCGCTTTTTTATCGAACGAGATGTTAAAATTGCTTAAATGCAGCTCCTAGCGCGATTCACTCATGACCAATAATTCAGAAGTATCCAATAATTCAACTGTAAACAAGGATCAGGATCTGACCTTTGAGCAAGCGTTCACCGAACTCGAAGCCCTCGTCGAACGAATGGAGCGCGGACAGCAGAGCCTGGAGCAATCTTTGGGTGATTTTGAGCGCGGTGTAGGCTTAATGAAGCACTGTCATAGTGTTCTAAAAGCGGCTGAACGCCAAGTCGAGGTGTTAGTTAAAGAAAGCGATGGGCTGTTTAGCACCAAGCCACTCGACAACGCGCCGAGCGAAAACTAATTGTCCACTAGATTCAATAAGGAATTGCCACCTGACCCACTAAGAACACGATCGGACTTACCGCGCGCACTGTGGTTAGCGCCAATCAGCCGACGACCAGCCCAGCGCTTACTCGTCTTATTCGGTTAAATTAATGCCTGACGAATCCACTGTATCATCAACCGAGGCCGGCATGGCCATGCCCGACTGGCAGCGCGAGCACCTTAGACTGCTTGAGTCATTTCTTGAACGCGTTATTCTGGATGATGCTGTCCCAGAGCGATTACGCGAAGCGATGGCCTATTCGGTGCTGGCCGCGGGTAAACGCATTCGAGCACAGCTCGTTTATGCGGCTGGAGCGGCGCTCGGTGCCCCGATCACGTTGCTAAGCCCTACCGCGGCCGCTTTAGAATGCGTACACGCCTACTCCTTAATTCATGATGACCTCCCCGCTATGGACGATGACGACCTGCGGCGCGGCAAGGCCAGCAATCACAAGGCTTTTGACGAGGCCACCGCGATACTCGCTGGTGACGCACTCGCTACCTTCGCGTTTGAGCTAATCAGTGGACCCGAATATCCATTTGCGCCGCAACAGCGCTGCAAAATCATCCATCAGTTAGCCGTATCAGCCGGTCGTAGCGGGATGGTGGGTGGCCAAATGCTCGACATTCAGGCGACTGGACACGCCGTAGACCTTAACCATTTACAGTCCATTCATGCGGCTAAGACGGGGGCTTTAATCAAAGCCGCCGTACTTTGTGGCGCCTTCTGTGCTGAGACCGACGAGCACACCTTAGGAGTAGAGACCGTCGCAGCATTGGATGCCTACGCGACAAAAGTGGGCTTAGCGTTTCAAATAATGGATGATGTTTTAGACGAAACGGCCGACACACAAACGCTGGGCAAGCAGGCTGGCGCTGACCGTGCGCTGAACAAGTCCACCTACCCTCAGTTATTGGGGTTAACGGAATCGCGCCGCCTCGCGCAAAAACTTTTACAAGAAGCGTTGGAAAGCATTCAGGCAATCAGTGATAATACCGTCCCCTTGGAGTATCTAGCCCGATTAGTAGTGGCGCGAACACATTAGGTACAGAGCAATGCTCCACCTAAACATGGTCTCCACCGCTTGTTGTCTAGCATCGCTGTTAGCAGAACCTAATTGAATATTTAGCGTGTCAGAACTATCCAATAAATACCCGCTTCTAGCGAAGATCAATTCTCCGCAGGATCTGCGCGAATGCGAGCCATCGCAACTCCAGCAAGTGTGCGACGAAACACGACAATTTTTGATCGATACCGTCGCCAAAATTGGGGGTCACCTCGCCGCAGGCTTAGGCACGGTAGAACTGACTACAGCACTACACTATGTATTTGATACACCACATGATCGAATCGTGTGGGATATTGGCCATCAAGCGTACCCTCATAAAATTTTAACAGGACGCCGCGACAGTCTGCACACCATTCGTCAAGGCGGCGGCTTGTCTGGTTTCTTAAAGCGTTCCGAGAGCCCTTACGACACCTTTGGCGCTGGCCACTCCAGCACCTCTATCAGTGCTGCCTTAGGGATGGCGGTGGCAGCAGCGCTCAAGCAAGAGAAACGCGAAGTAGTCGCCATTATCGGCGATGGCGCCCTTACAGCGGGTATGGCTTTTGAAGCGTTGAACAATGCAGGCGACATGGACGCGAATATTCTGGTGATATTAAACGACAACGACATGTCGATATCGCCGAATGTGGGTGCCCTCAAAAACTACCTGACTCGACTGATGACAGGTCCCACTGTGTCGTCGGTACGCCGAGGCACTAAAAAAGCGCTCAACTCAATACCGCCGGTGCGGGACTACGCGCGCCGCTGGGAAGAACACATCAAAGGCATGGTGCTGCCCAGCACGCTGTTCGGCGTGCCCGTCAGATTCAGCCATCGTCGCCG
>CAYOXK010000077.1:0-1226 GCA_964407915.1 uncultured Gammaproteobacteria bacterium | reverse complement strand
CACGCTGTTCGAAGAGCTCGGCTTTTTCTATGCCGGCCCGATCGACGGGCACGATCTCGACACTCTGGTAACTACGCTAAGGAACCTCAAGGATATAGAAGGCCCCAAACTTCTGCATATCGTTACGAAGAAAGGCAAAGGGTACGAACCGGCCGAAGGCGCCCCGATCAAATACCATGGCGTATCACCGTTTAACCCAGATACAGGTGAAATGGGTGCTTCTTCAACTGAACGCACTTTCACGCATGTGTTTGGCGATTGGCTGTGTGATATGGCAGCACAGGATGATCAGCTGATTGGCATAACCCCCGCAATGCGTGAAGGCTCTGGCTTAGTGCGCTTCTCGCAGGAATATCCAGAGCGCTACTTTGACGTAGCCATAGCCGAACAACACGCGCTTACATTTGCTGCGGGCGCCGCCGCCGACGGGTTAAAGCCTGTCGTTGCCATCTATTCAACGTTTCTGCAACGAGCCTACGACCAACTTATACATGACGTCAGCATTCAAGACCTAGATGTGATGTTGGCGATCGATCGGGCTGGACTCGTCGGTGCCGATGGCGCAACTCATGCGGGCATGTTTGATTTGAGCTATTTACGTTGCATACCTAAGTGCGTGATCTACACACCCTCGGATGAAGCCGAATGTCGCAATATGCTATTTAGCGCCTACCAACATAAAGGGTTGACTGCAGTGCGCTACCCTCGGGGAGCGGGCTGCGGCGCCATAGAAGAGTCCGCCATGCAGGCCATTCCGCTGGGCACAGGCGTAGTTAGGCGTAAAGGACAACACGTCGCCATTTTATGCTTTGGCACGCTCTTGCAAACCGCCTTAGAAGCGGCCGAGATCTTAAATGCGACGGTCGTGAATATGCGCTTTGTTAAGCCTCTCGACCACAAATTAATCGAAGCGATAGCAGGCACTCACCAAGTGATTGTCACTCTAGAAGAAAATGTTGTGGCGGGTGGCGCGGGATCAGGCGTAAACGAATTTCTGTGCGCGCAACAAATCGGCCTGCCCGTGTTGAATTTGGGACTTCCGGACCGATATGTAGAACATGGTAGTCAAAGGGAATTACTCAAAGAGTGCGGACTGGACGCAACCGGGCTCATTGAGTCTATCAACAACTTCTACACGCTCGATCACGATAATACCGACGCCTTAACGATGCCAGACCGCGCGAACAATCGCTAAAAGAGAGATAACCTTGAACAAACTTGAGCCA
>CAYOXK010000076.1:0-13494 GCA_964407915.1 uncultured Gammaproteobacteria bacterium | reverse complement strand
TTCTGAATAGATAACAGGCGTTTCTGTTTAAGACCCGCGATTATAATTACTGAACATCTGTGCGTCCGTGCGAAACAGGCACATTTACATATCAAGTTCGGCATCTATCTAAGCACGCAAACCCAGCACGTCTTGCATGTCGTAGTAACCGGGCGCTTGCTCGGCTAACCAGCGGGCGGCGCGCAGCGCACCACTGGCGAAGGTTTGCCGTGATGAGGCCTTGTGCGTCAACTCAAGTCGCTCGCCGGGCATTGCAAACAGAACGGTATGATCGCCGACCACATCGCCTGCGCGCAGCGAGGTAAAGCCGATTTGAGCGCCCTTTCGCGCGGTCGAATTACCTTCGCGCGTATACACAGCCAAATCCGCCAACTCTTGATTAAGAGCACCCGCAATCACCTCTCCCATCCTTACTGCGGTGCCTGAGGGCGCATCGAGTTTATGACGGTGGTGGGTTTCAGTGACTTCGATGTCGGCGTCCGCACCCACTACTTGGGTAATTTTGTCCAATAAATAAAAACATAAATTAACCCCCACACTCATATTGGGCGCAACGAGCACGGGAATACGCTTGCTTGCCTCGGCGATGATGGCACGTTGCGCGGCATCGAAGCCTGTGGTGCCAATCACTATCGGAATGGATCGATGCACACACTCACCTAAGTAGTCTATAGACGGTTTAGGTAAAGAAAAGTCTACGAGTACGTTTACGTGCGCAGTACTCCAGTCATCGCACACGAGCACATTCGCGTCCTGCAAACCCACTAAACGCCCTGCATCTAGCCCAATGCACGAACTATCGGAACGATGAATTGCCGCGCTAAGATGCAAGTTGACGGCGCGATCCGATAAAAGCTCTTGGAGCACGGCGCGGCCCATTTTGCCAGCAATACCGGTCACCCCTACTGCGAGCGAATCGGCCGCAGCGTTAATTGACTCAGACATAGCAAACTCTTAATACATTCATAGCGAACTCATGACGAACTACAGAAGATTGAGGCCCAAGGAAAAAGCTAGACCATGCGGATCGTAGAGCCTTTACTAACGAAAAGCGTCCTTGATCATGCCCAGCACGCCTTCACCCCCCCCCACTCGGTCGGGGGTGAGGTCGCTACGATTGATGATGTAGCCAGCACGGTAGCAAGCATTTATAAAACCACACACAATACTGGGCTCGCACCCGACTTTGGTGGCCAAATCGGCCACAGTGCCACCTTTGATTAACATTTTAGTCGCTAGCTTAAGTAGACGATTGTCCATCTCAAGCAAATCAAATGGCGGCCACTTGAGTAACGCATACGCGTGGTTTAAATCTAATGAATCGATTAATTTGTTGGTTAACGTTACAAAATCGTTTACCCACATCAAACGGTCGATAGGATAAGAACGCATATTCGATTTAGGACGCCAATCAGGACTCAGCACCGCTTTGGTGATCACTTTATCGCGCATTGCCAGCGGCCACCTCGATGGCTCAATAACGCTGTACACTGTACGCCGCTCAGCTTTAATAAATAACAGGCTATGTTGGTCGGCCAGAATCTCCGCGTCCTCTAGCCAATACTCTTCGCCCCGAGCAACCTCACGTCCTTCATCAGCATTGCTAATGGGCTTAGTACTGTCTGAAGAGCGCGCCAATATGGTATCGAGCGTGCGCCGTTGCTTTACGTTCGACACAGCGCGTTCTGCGGATTGACGAAAAAACTCCTCATCGTCATGCAGAGATTCTGTGGTATCCCATGCTTCTAGCGTATTAGTTTCAACAATTAAAACGCTATTGATTGACGCGCTTTCGTCGTCAGTCATCAACACCACTGGGTCGAGATTACCGTCTGATTTACTGGTCTCGTAATCACGCACATCATCCACCACTTTGATGTGCTCACTGTTGGTAAATGACGAACTTCCCACCGAAATCTCTTCAAAGTGGTACTCATAGTCATTCAAGCGCTCGCCCAGCGCCTGACCGTCGATTTGCACTCGCGCCAGCTCTTTGTCGAGCATCTCGTCGTCTTCAAGGCGCAATTGCAAATCCTTAGGCAAACCGGTCTCAGCGGGCCGAAAGGAATCCTCCTCGTCAAAACTAGCAAACGTCGATTCACCAATTTCATCGACTAATTCAAGCACCGAGTCCTCACGGGGCAATTTCTTAATGTCCTTGAACTCAAGCGCTCTTACTGCCGCTCTAAAATCAGTCCATTGCACAGGATGACCGAGTTCAAAAACTCGCTCAAGCGCTCGATCAGCCGTGCCAATTCCAATCACGGGTTGCTCAACGGTACCGTTATAATCGGTCCAATCCTCAGCGTTGAAGTCAACCACCAAGAAATCTAATTCTTGTAAAGCCGCAGGCCAAGTTTCAGCCGTCACGTCTACATCAATGGCCTCGGCGATCGTCCACGGCAACTCATGTTTAACTAAATTAAAGAAAGAGCACAGTATAATTTGCTCGCGCTTAGCCACGCCGATAAAGGCGAACGTTTTGGTAGAAGCAGAACTTTCCATTATTTAAACACTGATTTCATTAATCGAGTTCCTACTAGGAAACGGCTAGACATTGATTCACGCAGAGAGGGAGCGCCATTCGTGCAACCATACAAGCTCGGGACACACGCGGTAAAGTACCACGTGGCTATAAATCAAAAAAAATGCCTCAATCGAAAAACAGGCTGATCATAAAAATGCAAAAAGCGGCATAAAAAAGCTGTCAAAATGAGCGCAAACTCGCCCCCATCATCACTGAAACGTTTCCCAATGCCCGCACTTAGGACAATGCCAATGGATGGATTTAACGCGATACCCGCACACGCTACACGTATATTGATGACTGGTCTGCTGGGCTTTTTCAAGTAACGCTAGCAAGGCTTTTTCTTGCACTGCATGCTCAATATCTTGTTGTTTGGAGCCCTCAAGAAATAGTTGAGCTGCGGCTCCCGTAATACCGGCCGCGCCAATGAGCGTCACGATCATTTCTTGCGCCTGAGGCTTACCAAATAGCTCAACACAGGCTTCGTGCCAGGCTGCAAAGCTGCGCTCACTGCGCGGTAACGTTGCCATGGATTGCAAAAACTGGGCTAGCGCATCTCGCTCATTATTTTTCTTATACGCACGCACAATTTTTTCCACGACTAGGTCAATCAAGCTCGGGTGTCGTTCGGCGAGGTCTCGCCAATGACGCGCAGCATTAAGATAGTCATCCAGCGCATACGCCAGATCACCTTTGAGCAGCAATACACGGGGAGACGCTTTGTTAACGGAAGCTGCATTACGCAAAAAGCGATCCGCATTCGCATACTGAGCAGCCGTGATCGCTTCTTCTGCGAGCTCGCACCAGTAGTGAGCAAGGGACTCATTCAATTCCGGCTTGTCTTGACGCCGATGCAAAAGTATTACGTCGATGGCACTGCGCCACTCCTTTTCGCGGCGATAGATTTTCTCAAGCCCTTCGATGGCCTGTTTGCGATACAAAGGCGAATCCATCAACTCTTTGTACAAATTTTCAGCACGATCTAGCAACCCAGCATGATCATAGTCTTGTGCAAGTTCGTAGATCGCTTGCAAACGGTGCTCATCCGACAAGTGGGGCCGCGCAATCAGGTTTTGGTGTACGCGGGTAGCCCGATCCACCTGTCCCTTGCGCCGAAATAGCCCCCCAAGAGCAAGATGCAGCTCCACCGTCTCGCTGTCTACTTCTATGGCCTTAATAAAGACCTCAATGGCCTTATCGGGCTCCTCATTGAGTAAGTAGTTGAGTCCTTTAAAGTAGTCTTCGCTGATTTTGCGTTGCTGGGCTCGACTACGACGCGCAATGATCCAGCGTGTGAGCTGCACGCCACACAAAAAGGCCAGCGCAATCGCTGGCCAGGTCCAATCAATAGAACTTAGCCAGAGCAAACGCTAAACCTCATCCTTAATAGGCGCTGAGCGCAAGTTTTGCACTTCTTGCTCAGCCTTTAACAAGTCCTTTTTCGTTTTACCCAATGACCGCTTGTGCTTATACAGTGACAAACTCATAAAGAGCACACCAAAAAACAGGCCCACCAAGAACGGCAAGGTAACCAACACAAACATAGGTAATGCGTACTCAACACCAAAGTAGTAACGCACCAACACGCTCTCGGGATTCTTCATCTCCAGCGTAAGCAGGAAGAAGCAGATAACTGCAAAGAGGATGAGTGCGAGTGCTCGTTTCATAGGGCTTCAACTAATATGGGTTTAATCGGGAATGTGTAGAACTCTAGTATAGATATGTTACAGCGATCTGCACAGAAGACCAATTATCGCTCCGCGTTCTTGAACAAGCCATAACCGTGCTCTAACTAAGCCCGATGTGGGTCGCGTAATGGCGACTATCGTTCAAAACAATCTTTTTAAACGATCTAGCGCAAATTGCTCTTTTAACTATTTAAACTATTTAGATTAGGAGTCCACACGCTCTTTAAGTTCTTTACCCGGCTTAAAGTGAGGCGAAAATTTACCCTCTACCATTACGGTCTCGCCAGTCTTCGGATTGCGGCCGACACGCGCTTCTCGGTAGTGCAACGAAAAACTGCCAAAACCGCGGATCTCGATACGATGACCTTCAGTGAAACTGTCGCTCAAATGTTCGAGTACGGCCTTAACGGCGAGCTCTACGTCTCGATGAGCCAAGTGCGGCTGTTGCTCTACTAACATTTCGATCAACTCAGAACGAGTAATGGTGGTTTGTATCGACATCAGAGCAATTTATATTTTTGGAAGGGTTGAGAAGAACGATCGAGGACTAAGCCAACGCCAAGCGGGGTCGATACCAATCTACACAGTTCAACGCGCCAGTATAGAGATGAGGGGTAAACGGTGCAAGCGCGGCTTTTGAAAAACCTTAACTTTTACAATGGTTTAAGTGTCTTTTTGAGCAAAATACACCCTTGTCAGTCGCAACAAAAACCACCTTACCTACTCTAATAAAACCGCTAACGAATTGACAAACCGATAGCGAAATAACCGTTAGCGAAAAAAAAGCCGCTGGCATCTGCATGCAAGCGGCTCTTTAACTTCCGACTCTTAAGTCTACTTATTGAGCTGCTCTTTAAGTTTCTCAGCAAGCAAACTTGAACCGGTGTCTTCACTGTTACGACCATACTCTTCAATGGCTTCGCTTTCGTGCTGTGCTTCCAGCGCTTTGATCGACAGAGAAATTCTACGGGTCTTGCGGTCAATTGCAGTCACCTTAGTCTCTACTTCATCGCCCACATTGAAGAGCGTACTTGCATCGGCAACATGATCTCGAGAGATTTCGGCTGCACGCAAGTAACCGTCAACGCCATCGGCAAGATCAAGTGTCGCCCCACGTGCATCCACTTCACGCACAGTGCCTTTAACAACGGCGCCTTTGCTATGGGTTGCAACGAAATCGGTAAACGGATCGCCCGAGGCTTGTTTTACGCCTAACGAAATGCGCTCACGCTCAGGGTCAACGGCTAATACCACAGCTTCAAGCTCATCGCCTTTTGCGTAATTGCGAATCACTTCTTCGCCGTCTTCATTCCACGACAGGTCACTTAAATGGATGAGTCCGTCGATATTACCGTCCAGGCCAATGAATACACCAAAGTCCGTAATGGATTTAATTCGGCCTACTACTTTATCACCTTTACGATGTGTGGCTGCAAAGCTTTCCCATGGGTTGCTACGGCATTGCTTCATGCCCAAGGAAATACGACGACGATCTGCGTCGATCTCTAGTACGACCACTTCAACTTCGTCATTGACTTGGCAGATTTTGCTTGGATGAACGTTTTTGTTCGTCCAATCCATTTCTGACACGTGCACTAAGCCCTCAACACCATCTTCAAGCTCTACGAACGCGCCGTAATCGGTAATGTTAGTTACTTTACCAAAATGCTTCGTTCCTTCGGTGAAGCGGCGAGCCAAGTCTTGCCATGGGTCAGAACCCATTTGCTTGATACCCAATGAAACGCGGGCTTTCTCGCGGTCGAATTTCAACACGCGGGCTTCAATATCTTGGCCTACTTCTAAAATTTCGGATGGGTGCTTAACGCGTTTCCAGGCCATATCGGTAATGTGCAATAGACCGTCGATACCACCCAGATTGATGAACGCGCCGTAGTCGGTAAGGTTTTTAACAATACCTTTAACAATTTGGCCTTCTTCAATGGTTTTAAGCAGTTCTTCGCGCTCAGCGCCAATTTCGTTTTCAACCACCGCGCGGCGCGAAACCACCACGTTGTTGCGAATTTTGTCGATCTTGATAACTTTCAGCTCAAGGTCTCGATTCTCCAAATAGGCAGAATCTTTAACAGGTCGAACATCAACTAGCGAGCCTGGCAAGAATGCGCGAACATTTTGCAACGACACGGTAAAGCCACCTTTCACTTTGCCCGTGATTTGACCCACCACGATATCGCCATTTTCATGTGCTTTTTCCAACTCAGCCCAGACTCTAACGCGACGCGCTTTGTCGTGCGACATTTTGGTACGGCCATAGCCGTCCTCAACGCTCTCGATGACCACTTCAACTAAGTCGCCCGCGTGAACGTTATATTCGCCATCAATTTTGGCAAATTGGGAAAGGGGGATTTCTGCCTCAGATTTGAGGCCGGCGGTTACTAATACATAGTCGCCGTCTACAGAAATTACTTCTGCTTTGATTACCTCACCAGCAGTCATGACTGTGTTCTTGAGGCTTTCTTCAAACATCTCAGCGAATGATTCGCTCATATCTCACCTTGATAATCTAACCAGGTACTAGCCCGAGCGGGCGAGTCCAAGTTAAATTAGTTTAGACCAAACACCCAGTCCGATGGGGTTAGCGTTGCTGTACATAATCCTTTATGCGCGCGACTACTTCGGCAATGGTTAATGCAGAAGTATCGATCAATAAGGCATCATCAGCTGGCTTGAGCGGTGATGCTTCTCGGCTCGAATCTCGGACGTCGCGTGCTTGGATCGACTCTTTAAGGCGCGCGAGATTAACATCGAAACCCTTTGATTTCAACTGATCAAAACGTCTTTGTGCCCTTATTTCAGCGCTGGCCGTGAGGAATACCTTGTATTGCGCATCGGGAAATACCACCGTGCCCATATCACGACCATCGGCAACCAAGCCGGGGGCTTGTCGACTGCGCTGCTGCAGTTTGAGTAACGCCGTGCGAACCGCTTGAATTGGCGCAATTTTAGACGCCATCTCGCCGGTTTCTTCGGTTCTGAGCGCGTCGGTGGCGTTTACGTCGTTTACGATAATTTGTGCCACATCACCCAAACGTACCTCGCACACTAAGCGCATGGTATCGGCCAATGCCACTAATGCGGGCACATCGTCGTTGTCGATATTATGTTGCAATGCGCTCCACGCGAGCGCTCGGTAGATGGCTCCACTGTCAAGATAATGCCAGCCAAATTCGTGTGCGCACAGCTGGCCAATAGTGCCTTTACCCGACCCACTCGGGCCGTCTAAGGCGAGTACTGGCGGTAAATCGTTTGACTCTTTCGGTGCTTTTTTAGCTGCTGTGCTCATCAAGTTGTAGTCCCACCTTGTTAGCCAAGACGGCAAAATTAGGGAACGAGGTGGCCACATTGGCAACGTTGTTCACAACAATCGGCTGCTGCGCTACGCCGGCAGCCACCGCAAAGCTCATCGCAATCCGATGATCATGGAAGCTTTCTACCGTTCCACCGATTATGTTGCCACCGCGCACAGTCATGCCATCTCTAAATTCGGTAACATCAACGCCAATCGCTTGTAAGCCCGCGACCATGGCCGCTATACGATCGCTCTCTTTATGGCGCAACTCTTCGGCGCCTGTAATCGTGGTCTCGCCCTCTGCACACGCAGCGGCAATACAAATGATTGGAAACTCATCAATGGCAAGCGGCACAAGTGCTGGATCGACTTGTGTACCCTTTAAACCCACATAGTTAATATGAATATCGGCAACGGGTTCGCCGCTGTCCGCGTGGCCAATTACTCGAGGATTCTTTAGTGTGATATCCGCCCCCATGGCGCGTAAAACTTCAATCACGCCCGTTCGCGTTGGGTTAACACCCACATTGGCTAACACTAGCTTAGAACCTGGCACAATTGAAGCGGCGACCATAAAAAAGGCAGCCGAGGATATATCGGCAGGAATATTGACATCACATGCCGATAGCTTGCCGCCCCCCTTGATGCGAATAGTGGTGGCCAGCTCGTCTAAACGTTCTACGGTGCACGGGTAACCAAACGCAGCCAGCATGCGTTCAGTATGGTCGCGCGTTGGAGCTGGCTCGGTAACCGTTGTTTCGCCTTGAGCGTACATACCCGCGAGCAGAATGCTCGACTTTACTTGAGCGCTCGCAATCGGCAAATGGTATTCAATGGGTTCGAGTTTTGAAACCGCCCTTATGTGAATAGGAGGCCTACCGTCCTCGTCGGTGACGCATTTGGCACCCATGGCGCTCAGCGGTACGGTGATCCGGCGCATAGGACGTCCCGACAACGACTCATCGCCAATCAATTTAGAAGGAAAAGCCTGCGCGGCCAACAGGCCTGCCATAAGCCGCATCGCCGTACCCGAATTGCCCATGTCTAGGTCGACCTCAGGGGCTTGCAAGCCATGCATACCTCGACCGGTGATACTCAGTTTGCCGTTTCTAGGCTTGGTCGCTTTTACACCCATGGCTTTGAATGCGCCTAATGTTGCTAGCACATCCTCACCTTCAAGCAAGCCAGAAATATGACTCGTGCCTTCGGCCAGCGAAGCGAACATCACCGCCCTGTGCGACATTGATTTGTCGCCAGGCAAGCGAATTTTACCGCTAAGGGGTTTAAGGCTCTTTTGGCAGTGGAACTGCTTAATTGAAGTCATGTTTCGGTATCAGATCAGACAGCAAGCGCTTCAACGATTAACGCCGCTGAGCTTATAAACTGTGCTTTTTAATGAGGCGTCAGAATCGCACTGACGTTCAAACGGGGCGAGATTATATAGCGAACAGCAATGAAATTTCGAACTGTTTAAAGATTATTAGTGTGAACTAGCGTAACAAATGTCGCAGGCGCTTTATTAGCGGCGCTAAACGGTAACGCCCGTTCGCTCATTGCAATCTAGTCACGGCCTAATCTACGCCTGCCAGCCGCTAATCATCGTCTAGCACTGAGCGAGCTTTGTTCAAAAGCCCAGAGTCTCGTGCTTGTTTGGCCGTTTGAAAATACTGCAAGATGCCCGTTTGATCAGCACCGCGCACCTGTTGGGTCACGGCTTCAATTTGTTGCTTAAAGCCATCGAGCGCTGCGAGCACTTGCGCCTGGTTAGTGATGCAAATATCGCGCCACATTTCTGCATCGCTTGATGCGATACGCGTAAAGTCGTAAAACCCCGCTGCTGCTAGGTCAAATAGCTGCTGGCGATCATCTTGTTGGCTCAAGTAATTAACCAAAGTAAAGGCAATAACGTGAGGTAAATGGCTGGTTTTGGCAAAGATGGCATCGTGTTCTTGTAAGCCGAGCTCAAGCACCCGACCACCCACGGCTTCCCACATGGCCGCGATTGTTTGCGTGCGCTGGCCGTTAGCCTCAGGCGTGTTAGTAATGATTACATGCTTGTTCTTAAACAAACCTCTACGCGCGGCTTGTACGCCTGAGTTTTCGCCACCGGCGATAGGATGCGCAAACACACACTGTTCAAGGAGCTGTGGCGTGTGCTCGGCGACTTGTTGATACAATGAGGTCTTTACGCTACCCACATCGGTAACAATGGTGTGGGCGGGTACGCAATCGGCAAGCTGTTGAAAAATGGGCAACATGGCCTGCATTGGCGTAGCCAGCACCACTACATCGGCCGACTGCACCGCCGCGGCGAGGGGTTGGCATTGATCTACCACGCCTTGATCAAGCGCGTACTGCTCAGTGTGCTTAGAGCGACACACACCCACAACAAGTTTCGCAAGGCCTTGTGCTTTAAGGTCGAAAGCCAGCGAACCACCCAATAGACCCGTGCCGACTATGACTACTTTATCAAACATCGTTTTAAGCCGCGCTCGACACTATAAAACGCCGACGGGATAAGAGCCAATCAACTTAAAAAACGCCGATTTCTCTTTGAGCTTAGCGAGCGCCTGCGCCACCTCGGGACGATCTACGTGCCCGACAAGATCGATAAAAAACACGTATTCCCAATTGGTTTGCCGTGACGGCCGCGATTCAATTCGGCTCATATCAACGCCGGCATCATACAAAGGCTTGAGTAACTCAAACAGACTACCCACTTTATTGGGAGTGGAGATCATGATGGTGGTTTTATCTTCGCCACTTTCTTTATAGGTGTTGGTGCCAATAATTAAAAAACGAGTGGTGTTATTGCGCTCGTCTTCAATGCCCGACGCCAAAATTTTAATATTGTAAAGCTTGGCGGCAATCTCACTGGCTATGGCCGCAATGTCTGTGGCCTTACTAGCAATAATAGCCGCCTCAGAATTGCTATTGGCCGCTACGAGCTCTGCATCCGGCAAATATCGCTCTAACCAATTACGACACTGCGCCAAGGCTTGTGGGTGTGCGTACACTTTAGTAATCGCGGGCAATCCCTCAGCATTACTCAATAAATTATGGTTTATGGGTAAATGCACTTCGCCGCACACCTTTAAAGATGAATTTGCGAAGCAGTCTAAAGTGTGGGTGATGATGCCCTCGGAAGAGTTTTCGACCGGCACCACGCCAAAATGCGCGCGGCCTTGTTCCACCACGCGGAACACATCCGCAATCGTTTTTACGTCGGCGGCTTTTACGGCATGACCAAAGTGCTTAATTACGGCCGCTTGCGTGTACGTTCCCTCTGGTCCTAAATAGGCCACGGTCATGGGCATTTCGGCGGCTAAAGAGGTGGACATGATTTCGCGCATTAGGTGCACCATATCGTCGTCCGACACTAATCCACCGAGTTGCTCGCGTAGTTGTATATTACGCTCGCGTACCCGACGCAAAACCTGTGCCTCGCGTTCGGGTCGATAAAACGACGCACTCGCATCGGCCGCGGTTTTAGCTTTCGCGATCTTCGAGGCCACCAGCACGCGCTGTTGAATCAGCTTTTGGATTTGCGCATCAAATGCATCAATTTCGGCGCGAAGTTCGATGAGTTCTTGGCTATCGATCTGTTGTTTATCGTTCATATCCACATCGAGTTAAGCGCAACAAAGCTCACTGAGTTATCACTGAATAGCGCGCGCAATTTTAATCCCCTTAAGTTGTTTAATTCTATCAACAACTTCCTCAGGGATCATAGAATCCACATCAATAATCGTATACGCCAATTCGCCCTTAGACCGGTTGATCATGTCATTAATATTGAGCGATGCCGCAGCGAGCACAGTGGAGATTTGCCCCACCATATTCGGCACATTTTCGTTACACACGACCAAGCGAAATGGCGTGCGTCGCGGCATACTCACATTAGGGAAATTAACCGAATTCACTATATTGCCATCTTGTAGGTAGGCCTTTACTTGTTCGGCGACCATAATTGCGCAGTTGTCTTCTGCTTCTAGTGTGCTTGCCCCTAAGTGCGGTAGAGCAATTACTCCAGGGGTTGCTTTGGTCAGGTTGCTCGGAAAATCCGTTACATAGCAGCCAAGCTTGTGCGCTTTAAGCGCCGCACACACGGCTTGGTCGTTCACAATGCCGCCCCGCGCTAGATTGATCACGACAGCAGACGCTTTCATTTTTTTGATATTTTTAGCGTTAATAAGGTCGCGGGTACCATCGACCAACGGCACATGAACTGTGATGAAGTCTACATAAGGCAACATATCGTCAACACTATTGGCACGCTCTACTTTGGTAGACAACTGCCACGCACCATCAACCGTTAAACCGGGATCAAAACCGAGCACCGTCATGCCCAGCTCAATGCACGAATTGGCCACCATGCCGCCAATCGCGCCTAGGCCGATTACTCCAATGGTTTTACCAGGTAATTCATATCCCGCGAATTTTTTCTTACCCTCTTCGACCAATTTGGACATTTCTTCGTCGTTACCTTCCAGCCCTTGTACGTATTGCACAGCATTGGGAAGATTACGAGCCGCCATAAATAAGCTACCAAGCACCAATTCCTTAACCGCATTAGCATTAGCGCCAGGCGCATTAAATACGGCCACCCCGTGGTCACTCATCTTTTGCAAGGGGATATTATTAACGCCCGCACCTGCCCTACCAACGGCTTTGAGCGACTTAGGCACCTCCATATCGTGCATCTTGAACGAACGCAGGAGAATGGCGTCGGGGCTAGTGTGCAAATCACTCACCTTGTAGATATCATCGGGCAGCCGATCAAGGCCCGCAGCAGAAATATTATTAAGGGTGAGTACGTCGTATGTGCGCATAATGGTTTAAGGAGTTGGGGATAATTGGATAGTGGGATTAACGGGGATGCTGGTTTTGAAAGTCCTGCATAAATGTAATTAGGGCCTCTACGGCATCAATACCGGTAGCGTTATAAATGCTCGCTCGCATGCCGCCTACCGAACGATGCCCTTGTAACGAATGTAAGCCGGCCGCCGTGGCTTGCTCTAGAAATGCTTTCTCTAAATTGGTGTCGTGTAACAGAAACGGTACGTTCATCCACGAACGATCGCTCACTTGTACTGGATTGCGGTAGTAACCATCGGATGCATCGATATAGCCGTACAACATCTCGGCTTTGCGTGAGTTAACCTTGGCCATGGCGTCCAACCCACCTTGTGCCTTCAACCATTTGAACACTTTAGCGGCCAAATACCATGCAAAGGTGGGCGGCGTATTGCTCATACTGTCGGACTCAGCCATTTCCTTCCAATCCAAAATTCGCGGAATTTGAGGATCGCTGTGGCCCAATAAGTCGTCGCGTACGATCACGATCGTGATACCGGCGGGGCCAATATTCTTTTGCGCGCCAGCATAGATTACGCCGTACTGACTCACATCAATGGGTCGCGATAAAATAGTGGACGACAAGTCTGCACAAATCGGCACACTCGTATTCGGTAGCCAGTCGAATTCAACGCCAGCGATCGTTTCGTTCGGCGTGATATGCAAATACCCCGCTTGCGTATCAAAAGCCCAATCAGCCTCGTTCGGCACACTCAAATAGGGTTCCGCGCTGGTATCGCACACCACATTGACGTTAATGAAGCGCTTGGCATCGGCTATGGCCTTTTTTGACCAATGGCCGGTGTGTGCGTAATCCGCCGAGGCACCTAAGTGCTTTAGGTTAAGTGGAATGGCCGAAAACTGCGTAGTCGCGCCGCCTTGCAAGAACAACACGCGGTAGTTGCTGGGAATATTCATCAGGTCGCGCAAATCTTGCTCGGCTTGCGCAGCCAGCTCCACAAAAGCGTCACCACGATGCGACACTTCCATCACAGAGGCGCCCTGGCCATTCCACTCCAGCATCTCGGCTTGAACTTCTTGCAACACCGCCAGCGGCAAAGCGGCGGGTCCAGCACTAAAATTATGTACGCGACTCATATTAATTATTCTTGGTA
>CAYOXK010000075.1:8503-13905 GCA_964407915.1 uncultured Gammaproteobacteria bacterium | reverse complement strand
TGGGTTTAGAACGTCGTGAGACAGTTTGGTCCCTATCTGCCGTGGGCGCCTGAGACTTGAGGGAAGCTGCTCCTAGTACGAGAGGACCGGAGTGGACGTACCCCTGGTGTTCCAATTGTCTCGCCAGAGGCATTGTTGGGTAGCTATGTACGGAAGGGATAACCGCTGAAAGCATCTAAGCGGGAAGCCCCTCCCAAGATAAGGTCTCACTGAATACTTGATATTCCTGAAGGGTCGTCGGAGACTACGACGTTGATAGGCAGGGTGTGGAAGCGTTGTAAGGCGTTAAGCTAACCTGTACTAATTGCCCGTGAGGCTTGATCATATAACACCCAAACGGTTTGGTAACAAATCGAGTTATATGCAAGCTATAGTGATATTATTTATCAGAGCAAATACAAATCTTAGTAAGATTGGATTTGTTGATATAGTGGTTTGAATAAAGCCACTCTTAACAACTACTGAATATACTTTCCTGCATAGTATTAATTTACTTGCAGGGAAGGGACAAGTTTTCTGGTGACCATAGCGAGCGTGCACCACCTGATCCCATCTCGAACTCAGAAGTGAAACCGCTTAGCGCCGATGATAGTGTGGATTCCCATGTGAAAGTAGGACATCGCCAGATTTTAATAAGGAGACCCCAGTTGCGGTGCAACTGGGGTTTTTTTATGTCTAATGTTTCGTCATAAGTGCATTAGCCTTGGTTCATCCCCAGAGCGTCTATGAGATTTACTTTTTGACTGAAGCTTCCAATTTCGCTAGCCCATTCTGGCGGGTAAACCAATCCTAAATACTTTGCATTTCGAGTGATAGATCGTAATGTAGGTGCAGAGTTCTTGTGCTAGAGTTCTACTATCGCAATCCGCTTCGACAACTAAAATGCCTAAAGAAAGTGATCCAAAAGTAGACCAACAGTTTGCTACGTATCTGGTCGATGTTCCTAAGTTGTCATATGTTCAGCCCGAGGATAAGCTCTTTCGGCGCTTTATAATTGATCGTCTAGAGGTCGTTTTAGGACGTAAAAAAATAGAAAAGATCTACAATCGGCTCAAGGAAGGGCCTTTCGATATCAACACGTTTTTTCAGCAGGCGATAGTCGAGTCTAAACTCGAAATTGAGCACCTTGGATTGCAACCGAGTGAAATAGTGGTTGATGGTCCGCTTATTTTCATCGCCAATCACCCCTTTGGCATTCTGGATGGTCTGGTGCTTTGTGAATTGGCGGCGCGGGTTCGTGGTGATCTACGTATCTTGATTAATTCAGCGCTTTGCCAAGATCGCGATTTGGCACCCTATTTTCTGCCTATCGATTTTCACCCTACACCCGAAGCCATCAAGACCAATATACGTTCAAAAAAGCTTGCTTTAGAGAATCTATCGAACGGCATACCCGTTTTAATATTCCCGTCTGGAATGGTTTCTACGGCTCGTAAGCTAGGATTTGGCGCAGTGAAAGATGGTCCTTGGACTACGTTTGCGGCAAAGTTAATCCGGGAGTCTAAAGCAACTGTGGTGCCCGTTTATTTTCATGGCCAAAACAGCCGTAAATTTCATATTGCGTCACACGTCGCTGAACCATTACGCATGGGAATGTTAATGCATGAAGCCACCAACAAATTCGGGCGTAAGGTAGAAGTCACGATTGGAGCGCCGATTTCGTGGGAGTCGATACAGGATATCCAAGGGAGGCAGGAGCTCACGGATGTATTGTACGAACGGGTTCAGTCACTGCGCAGTAGCAAAACCGATGACGGTCTAAAATCTGGCCTTAAGCGCACCGGTGAAAGAATCAGGAATAAATTAAAGTCCAAACAGGCTAACAAGCAGGCTAACAAGCAGGCTAACAAGCAGGCTAACAAGCAGGCTAAGGAACGGTCAGCTGGTAATGAGGATAAATAGTTTTAAAAGCGAAGGGCCTAACTAGATTTAGGCCCTAAGATGCCCCATTTAGCTGCGTGAATGCGTCAATTCGTTTGCAGACTCAACTTTAACGCAGAGACATGTTTACAGTTGCGCGGCAAGTTCAAATCCTTCTAAAATGGCACGCTTAGCGTCCAGTTCTCCCGCGTACTGGCTACCACCGATCAAATGAGCTGATATACCACGCGCTGACAATTCGCCATGCAGGCTAGTGTTAGATTCTTGCCCCGCGCAGACCACTACGGTGTCGCATTCAATTAAATGCGATTTACCATCGGTGCTCGTGTAATGTAGCCCAAACTCATCAATCTTTTCATACTGAGCGCCCGCGATCATTTTTACGTTCTTCATCATTAAAGCGGCACGATGAATCCACCCTGTAGTTTTGCCTAGACCTTTGCCTACCTTGCTGGTCTTGCGCTGTAATAATGTAACGTGCCGAGCAGGTGGATGTGGCTGTGGCTGCACATAAGCACCGCGTACAGCGTAGTTGGAATCCACTCCCCATTCCTGATTAAAAGCCTGTACGTTCAGACTTGTTGATGGACCTTGATGTACGAGCAGCTCAGCTACATCAAAGCCAATACCCCCAGCGCCAATGATTGCTACTCGAGTACCAACTTGCGACGGATTAAGTACGGCTTCGGTATAGCCGATCACGTTCGGCAGTTTAGCGCCTTCAATTCGCAATGGCCGCGGTACCACGCCTGTGGATAAAACGATTTCTTCAAATTTGTGCTCAATCAAATAGTCTGCGCTAATTTCGGTGTTGAGGGATAGCGTAACGTTGGCAGCCGCCAAGCGATGCTCAAAATAGCGTAGCGTTTCAGTAAACTCTTCTTTGCCTGGAATGCGTTTGGCTAAGTTAAATTGCCCACCTATTTCATTACTTTTATCAAATAACTGCACTGTATGACCGCGCTCAGCAAGCACACAGGCTGCTGACAAACCCGCCGGACCCGCACCAACAACCGCAATTTTCTTTGGCGAGGTTGTGGTGCTAGCATTACGTTCGGTTTCGTAGCACGCACGCGGGTTAACTAAGCAAGAGGAGCGCTGCATTGAAAAAGTATGGTCTAAGCAGGCTTGGTTGCAACCAATGCAGGTATTAATGGTGTGCGCTTTGTTGCTCGCTGCTTTGTTCACAAACTCCGCATCAGCAAGAAATGGTCTCGCCATCGACACCATGTCGGCCTCTTCATTAGCGATGATTGCTTCTGCAACCTCCGGAGTGTTGATGCGATTGGTGGCAACCACGGGAATACTCACCTCTTTGCGCATTTTCTGAGTTACCCATGCGAATGCCGCGCGGGGCACTGAAGTGGCGATAGTCGGAACGCGTGCCTCATGCCAGCCTATGCCGGTGTTGATAATGGTTGCGCCAGCGGCTTCAATGGCTTTGCCTAACTCGACCACCTCTTCCCAAGTGCTACCTTGCTCGACTAAATCCAGCATAGACAGCCGATAAATGATGATGAAATTTTCGCCCACCGCGGCTCTAATCCCCTTAACGATCTCAACCGGAAGGCGCATACGATTGGCGTAGCTGCCGCCCCATTCATCAGTGCGCTTATTGGTTTTTGCTACTAAGAATTGGTTTATAAAGTAGCCTTCAGAACCCATTACTTCCACGCCGTCATAGCCCGCTTGCTGGGCGAGGGTGGCGCAATTTATGTAGTCCTTTATGGTTCGGTATACCCCTTTAGTGCTCAGAGCGCGGGGCTTAAATGGCGAAATAGGTGACTTTATATTTGACGCCGACACGCACAGTGGGCTGTAGCCGTAGCGACCCGCATGCAAAATTTGCAAACAAATTTTGCCTCCGTGTTCGTGCACCGCTGAGGTTACTTGCAGGTGTTTTTTTACCTCGCGGGAACTGCTCAATTTACTGCCGAAGGGTGACAACCAGCCTTCTCGATTTGGGGCGAAGCCTCCAGTCACCATCAATGCCACGCCGCCTTTTGCACGCTCAGCAAAATAAGCCGCTAACTTTGGGAAATCACGGGTTTTGTCTTCCAATCCAGTGTGCATAGAACCCATTAAGGTTCGATTACGAAGAGTGGTAAAGCCTAAATCAAGGGGTGCAAGTAGCTTAGGGTAGGGCGAAGTCATAGTCATAGCTCGGTAGCAAAAGGCAGATTAATTAGCATGAAATAGCATACGTTTAGGCCAGTGTTTGCCAAAACGATTTGTAAGCATTAACAACATTTGGTGGGTCCTCTACCTGTGGGTAATGACCTACTGTCGGTAGTTCAACAAGTGCATCGAGTCGGCAATTCAATTCTTTATAACGGCTTACTAAATGCGCACCAGAAACAGGGTCCACACTGCCGTTTATAAGAGCCAGAGGCGCGGTGCTGGCCTGTAAAGCGTGTAACCAACGCGCCCGATGTTCGCGACGATCGCGCATGTACGTAATTAGATTGTGGAATAGATGCTTGCCGCCTTTGTAGTTGATGATTTCCCAAAAGTCGCGCAACTCCGCCTCGCTTGGCTGCGTTTGTGCGCCAAACACAGAGGCAAAGGACTTCTTAAATTGTGTGAAGGCTAAAAAGCGATTTAGAAATGGCCCTAATGGGCTTAGCAGTAATTTTTGAATGAGTAAGGCTTGGTGTGTTTCAGGAAACAGACCGCCATTGAGAAAACAGCAGGACTTTATGGTGATATTGGTGCTGCCTTCTAATTGTCTTGCCAGCATTTCTTGTGCCACAGACACCCCATAGTCGTGGCAAAGAATATGAACTTCTTTAATGCCTTTCTGTTTGAGATATTCTAATTGCAAATCGGCTTGCTGGTGTATTGTGTAATCGCGTTTGTCGGGCTTATCAGAAAAACCAAAGCCAAGCATGTCGATGGCCTCAAGATTGACGAGTTGCGCAAGTAAGCCGCTCATTTTCTGCCAATCCCATGATGAAGTTGGAAATCCATGAATAAGCAGTAAGGTTTGCTGAGCGCTCTGAATACCAGCAATCGAGTGGCTGTAAATAGAGTGCCCCATCAGCTCAATAAATACACCGCTGTGTAAAAACTCGTTAATGTGTGGGTTAGTGAACGGGGGTTCCTTGTTAGCGAGTGGCTGGGTCATAGCGCGTTATTCAATTTAAACTTTACAGGATAGGTTGAACTGTCATTTCCCAAACGATCAAATGATCGAAAGCGACGGTGAATACTGGTCAAAGAGCTTAAACATTAAGAACGCATATTTCTATACATTTTGTTTGTTAAACTCGCTATCTGACCGAATTCAATAACCGTGGAGCACCGTGGTATGACGTACGATTTACTAATCAAAGGCGCCAAGATATTCAACAATCAGGAAGCGCCTGTTATCGAAGATATTGGTGTAAAAGAGGGCAAGGTGGTCGCCCGTGGCGATTTAACTGACTCCACGGCAACTCAAGTCATTGACGCACAGGGTTTGTATGCTATGCCTGGGTTGTTCGACATTCACACCCATTATGATCTTGAGTTAGAAGTTG
>CAYOXK010000075.1:0-8493 GCA_964407915.1 uncultured Gammaproteobacteria bacterium | reverse complement strand
TGCACCGAGTTTACCTGAGTCTACTCGGCACGGCACAACGTCGGTGGTTATCGCTAATTGCAGTCTCGGCTTAGCATTTGGAGCGCAACGCCGCGACGGTTTTGACCCGATTGTAGATTGTTATGCACGAGTCGAAAATATTCCTAAGCGAGTGTTGCGTGCGTGTGCCGATAAAGTGACGTGGTCTACACCCGCTGAGTATCTTGAGCATCTAGATGAAATGCCCATGGGCCCCAACGTGATTACCATGATCCCGCACTCAATGTTGCGCATTGAAGCCATGGGGTTTGCCGCGAGTGTTAGTCGCGATCCCACCACAGCAGAGCTAGAGCATATGTGTGCCCTGTTGGAGGCTGGACTTGCCTCTGGTTACGCCGGATTTTCTACCGATGCCTTACCGTTTCACTATCTCGCCAATCAACCCAATACACACAAGACCATCCCGACGCAGTTTGCCAAACATCTTGAATTGAAGAAATTAACCAATGTAGTGCGTCAGTACGGTGCTGTATGGCAGGCTACGCCGCCAAAAGACAGTCCTTACAATACCCTGAAAACGTTTTTGTTAACCAGCGGTCGACTGCACGGCAAAACGCTTAAAACTACGGTAGTTGCCGCCTTAGATGTACATACAAATCGAAACTTGGTGCGCCTTGCCAAAGTTCTCTCCAAATTACTGAACTCGCGTTTATTTAAAGGGGAGTTTCATATGCAAGCGCTCGGCGCACCGTTCAAGATTTGGTCGGACGGAGCGGTTACGCCCATTGCCGAAGAAATTCCAGAACTACGTGCTCTGAATGAAACAGATCTTGAAGATCGAGCCGCGCGCCAAGTTATCTTGAGTGATCCAGAGTATCGCGCCGCGTTTCGTAAAATGTGGATGAAAGGTAAATCGGGATTTGGAGTTGCGAGAATCAAGCGGTTATTGAGATTAGAAGATTACGCGTTGGACCGCGATCTCGGTTCGATGACGATCGAGGTTTGCCCATTTCCAGATTGGCAAGCGCACACCTTTGCGCAAGTTTATCAACGAGCACTAGACCACTTTTCGGGCCGAGTGCCCGTCCAAGGAGACGAAGCCGCGTTGCTCAACGAGCACTTTAGTAATATGCAGGACGAAGCCGACTTTGTCTTGGCGATGCTTAAGACGTTTGATACGCGGTTATCGTGGTCTACCGTAACCGCGAACCGCAACCCAGCGACTGTACGTAAGTTATTAATGAATCCGATGCTGCTGCCAGGCTTTAATGATAGCGGCGCACATCTGACTAATATGGCCTTTTATGACGTTAATCTTCGCTGTTTGAAAATGGCACTAGAAGGCGGGGAGAATGACCTAGGGTTTATGGTAAAGCGTCTTACGGCTGATGCGGCTAAGGTCTTTAATGTTGACCGCGGTACTATTTACTGTGGCGATGTCGCTGACATTATTTTGGTCGACCCTAAGGCTCTTGCTCAATACGATGGGGAAGCCAATGTGCAGCGAGTTTACCGAGACGATTTTGAAAGCGATCAACTTGTGAATCGCTCTGACGGCGTAGTGCCATTGGTGCTGATTAACGGTCAGATTGCTTGGCAAAACCAACAATTTTCGCCGCTATTAGGCAAACAAAAAATGGGCCAGTTATTACGCCCCATAGTGGCGCAATCGGCGGATGGAACTCAGCCGATGGTTGCATCGGCTTCGAGCGCGCGTGCCGCCTAACTAGCTTGTTCGCTAGCTCCCGCCATACTCACTGGGACTTATGAGCGCATTTTTTGCCGCTATAGACCATCAGCATAAGGAGTTTAATGCGCCACTAGCCGAGCAACTACTCAAGTCGCTCGAGCGCTATGGGCGCGGTGCGGGAACCCTTTCGCTGGTCGGTAATGTTGCGGTAGGGCAACACGTCGGCCTGGTAGATCGCCACATTGGCGAAGTAGAGTTGGTGAGCACCGCCACAGGAGAGCTTTTTGCATTTGACGGTAGAGTAGACAATCGAATCGAGCTACTAGAGCAACTGTCTAACGTAGGTCGAGGGCTGCCGATTACCGTAAGTGATGCGCGTTTGCTGCACGCTTGGTATGAACACTTTGGCCAAGCGGGCTTACAAGCGGTGGTTGGGCCATTTAGCTTTGTGTTGGTTAGGTCGTCTTCTGGTGACATAGTTGCGGCGCGAGACCCGATGGGAGGGCGTGGTCTGAGTTATTGCATCGTAAAGGGTTTGGTGTGTTTTGCCACCGACGAGTCAGCCTTCTTAAGCATTCCAAACTTTGACGCAGAATTCAGCAAGGACAAGTTGGCTCGACACCTTTTGCTAATAATGGATGATGAGCCCAAGAGCTTTCTGGCTAATGCACAGGTTGTTCGTCCTGGTGAGTTGCTCACCTATCGGCGGGGCTCTGTCACTCGACATCGCTATTACCAAGCTCCATTCAACCCTCAGGTATACCGTCAGAGCTTGGCCCAAAACGCACATCGCTTTCGAGAACTATTTGATCAGGCTGTGCTGCGTCGCCTCTCAGGTTCGGGAACGACTGGGGTTATGCTCAGCGGCGGGTTGGATAGTGTTCCTATTGTAATCTCTGCACAGACGCACTGTGTCCGCACACAACAAGAGCTGGTCGCGTTTTCTTGGGTGTTTCCCCAAAGTCCAGAAGCTGACGAAAGCCATATTTCGGCGCCGCTATGCGCAGACTTAGAGCTTGTGCATTGTAAGATTGACTGCGATGCGGCCCCTCCCTTGCTTCAAGCGGGTCTGCCGATTGATCCCCGGGTGCCGTTTAGCTTGCCGTTTGTAGCGTATCAAGAAGCCACGTTAGTGCGTGCCGAATTGCAGGGAGTTTCAGTATTGCTGTCGGGAATGCACGGCGATCTTCTGTATATTGGCGCCAAGGATGTCGTATATCGAGCGCTTGCAAAAGGGCGTTGGCGCGTCGCGCTTGCTGAGCTTTTGCGCCTGCGTCAGCTGACTGGGTCAACGGTGACTACCATAAAAAAATATTTACTAATGCCCCTCGCCTTATTTCAAGGGCTGGCGCGATTGAGTAGCAGAGTCAACCCACGCATCAAGCGCATGCTAAGCGATCCTCTCGCGTCTGCGCTGTCTAAACAAACCCACTGGCTGGCTCAGGAGTCACAGGCGTTTCCGCGCCCTGAGCAATACCAAAAATTGTTTGATGCGTTTGCAGGCGAAGATGCACTACATGCGCGTTTTAATGGCGCAGCCCATAGTATTGAATATCGTTATCCGTTGCGAGATCGAGAGCTTTGTGAGTTTGTGTTGAGCGTGCCCAGCGAGCAGCTTTACCATTTAGGGGAAATGCGCCCGTTGCTTAAGTGCGCGTTTGCCAATGAACTGCCAAGTGCGGTTGCGAGCCGAAATGATAAAACGCTGTTCACCGCGCCCATCGTCAAGCAAATTGAGGCGGATTATCGTTTGCTGGCCGAGTTTGAGGAGGGTAGAGAGCAGTGGTCTCAGTATGTAAAAAACAGTTACTTTACCGACCCATTGGAGAATTATGATTTGCGGCAGCTAGCGTTCTGGCGGTGTGCGTACTATAATTTCTGGCGAAAACATGTTGAGAGTGGCACCTCTGCCACCCGAATTTGAGCCACATTCTTGGCTCGCTTTTTTGCCGAAACGCACAGGATTACGAACCAGCTATGACTACACTAAACGCATTATTACTCAATAACGTAGCGTCTCAGGAAACGGGTCATCCAGTTAAGGAATCCATTCAATCAACACTACCGGCGGCGGGTCATGCTGAATTGCGACGACCCTATCAATCACCGGTGCTAACCGCATACGGTGATGTACGGGACATCACTATGGGACCAACGGTGGGTTTCGGAGAAAGTGGTGGTGGACCATTCTGCGCCGAAGGCGTTAACTGTCCTTAGTCTTTTCCCCGAGCTTGTCCCTAAGCCTATTTAGCTAAGTCTATTTAGCACGCGCCGATACGTCATTGAGGCAGACTCATCGCTAAACCTTGACGTTGAAATTTGGTAGCTTGCGCGCCACCATTCGCTTTTTCAGTACCACATAGTCGGGTAAACCGTTGGTGTAGGTTGGATAATCCTCTCCTTCAATCAGTGGCTGCAAATACTCACGACACGCGTCGGTTATAAAAAAGCCATCATCCGATATATAGTGCTCAGGCATTTTCATTTCGACATTGGCGACCTGCTCTAGCGGAACGTAATCGGTGCCCCAAGTGTAAGGGGAGTGGGTTATTCGCTTAATGATAGGCATAACTGCATTTTTACCGTCCAGCGCCAACTCAACCGCCGCTTTGCCGAGCGCATACGCTTGCTGTACGTCGGTTTTAGAACCAATGTGCCGAGCCGCTCGTTGTAAATAGTCACACACCGCCCAGTGGCACTTAAATCCGAGTTCCTGTTTTATGAGGTCGCTGACTATCGGTGCCACACCTCCAAGTTGCGCATGACCAAAGGCATCGCGCACTCCAGAATCACTTAAAAAACGACCATCAGCGTATTTTGCGCCTTCTGAGACAACAATTGCGCAGTGACCTTTTTCGTTAACGACTTGCGCTACTCGTTGCGTAAACGCCGCGGGGTCGAAGACCACTTCGGGAAAAATAATAATATCGGGGCCCAGCTTGCGCTCGTCAGCTGCCAAGCCCGCTGCCGCCGCTATCCACCCGGCATGACGTCCCATTACTTCCATCACAAATACTTTAGTAGAGCTTGAACTCATCGAGGCCACATCCATTGAGGCCTCTAAGATCGACACCGCTACGTATTTAGCAACAGACCCAAAACCGGGCGAGCAGTCGGTGAACGGTAAGTCATTGTCGATCGTTTTTGGTATGCCGACACAGGTGAGTGGGTAGCCCATGCTTTCGGCCATTTGCGCTACTTTGTGCGTGGTGTCCTGTGAGTCACCGCCACCATTGTAAAAAAAGTAACGAATGTCATGCGCTCGAAACACATCGATCAGACGTTGGTATTGTGCTTGAAATTCCTCTAGGCCTTTAAGCTTGTAACGACATGATCCGAATGCCCCAGAGGGCGTGTATTTTAGCCCTTCGATGTCAGCCGCCGATTCTAAACTCGTGTCAATCAGCGTTTCGCTCAACGCCCCTAAAATACCATCTTGCCCGGCTAGGACTTTTTTGATTTGCGCTGGGTGCAGTGCAGCCGTTTGGATCACTCCTGCAGCCGAGGCGTTGATAACGGGGGTGACACCCCCAGATTGAGCATAAAATGCGTTAAAAGCGGTCATAGTAATGGCGACGAGTTGAGTTGGATAAACGTGTCCAGCGAAGATTTCAATGATCTCGGTTTACGAGGATCTTGCTCGGCCGCACGAACCACACAGCGTTGAATGCGCGCATGATATCATGCCGCGCTTTAAACGGGATATTGCATCGTGGGCAAGTCCACTTCATTGCCGCCAGCAAATCCCACCTTAGATGCACCGCTTAACCACTTAGTCATTGTGATTACAGCGGGCGGACCATCTTCTACCCAGTAGGTACTTTTTATGCCCGATATTACTGTTGTTGATTCCCAAGGAAAAACCAGCACGCTCCAGTACACCGCACCTGCCAACTTAATGGAGCTACTTAAAGAGGCTGGATACGAAGAAATTGCTGCATTATGTGGGGGAAGTTGCTCTTGTGCGACTTGTCACCTGTGGCTAGACGAACCGCAGAGCGCGTGCGCGCAGTTTCCGGCCAAAGAGAGCAACGAGGCGGAGTTGTTGGAGTTGGCGGATGATTTTAACGAGCAAAAATCGCGTCTGTCATGCCAGTTAACGCTTACCGAGGCGCATGCAGGCTTAACAGTGCGTCTATTGGCGGCCGGTTTCTAATGGATCCCATCAGTCAAGGGGTACTCGGCACAACGGCGAGCCAGCTCGTTGCCAATCGTAAAGAAAAGTTAGAGGCGGCAGGCATCGGTTTCATGGCTGGCCTTGCTGCCGACCTGGATGTGGTTATCCGCTCGAGTGTGGATCCATTGTTGTTTTTAGAGTACCACCGCCATTTCACCCATGCGCTCGTTTTTATCCCCATTGGCGCGTTGCTCTGCGCTTGGGCGTATGTTGGCCTACGCACTATTTTTCGCCCTCAACAAGCAAGCCCGTTAGCGTTTGCGCGCGTATATCTGTTTGCTTTTGCCGGCTATGCCACGCATGCATTGCTCGATGCCTGTACTACTTACGGAACCCAGTTATTGTGGCCTTTTAGCACTATGCGTGTGGCTTGGAACAATGTTTCTGTGGTCGATCCATTGTTTACGCTTGTGTTGCTCACCTTGGTTGCAGTGGCGGTGGTTAAACGGTCCGATGGCTGGGCGCGTGTGGCCGCCGCTTACGCTATTGGCTATCTACTGCTAGGAATCGTGCAGCAAAATCGAGCGGAAGACGTGGCGCGTGAGTTAGCGAGTACGCGCGGCCACATACCTCAAACGCTTGGGGTAAAGCCCAGCTTTGCCAATATATTAGTGTGGAAAAGCGTTTATCAACATGAAGGATCTTACTATGTAGACGCGATCCGTGTTGGTTGGAGTACCAAGATATATTCTGGCACTGCAACGGCTAAGCTAGTTGTTTCGCAGCAGTTTCCTTGGTTGGATACTGGTTCTCAGCAAGCGCAAGACATAGAGCGCTTTCGTTGGTTCTCAGAGGATCACTTGGGTGTGGACCCACAAAACCAGAATCGAATTATCGATGTGCGTTATTCCTTGGTACCCAATCAACTTGACGGTATGTGGGGCATAGAGTTAAACGCCCAAGCGGCCGCGGATCAACATGTGGTGTTTAATACCTCACGTCCTAGTGGTGCGCACTTACAGCAAGAAACGCGCAAATTCTGGTCCATGCTGATGGGGCGCTAGCCAACTAACAGCTGGGGATGGCTTAGAAGTTGTACATCATCGGAATGATAATGCTGAACGACAGCCACACAATGAGAGTGAGCGGTAGACCGGCTCGTACAAAATCCATAAACGTGTAGCCACCCGCATTCATTACTAATAAGTTGGTTTGGTAAGCCATTGGTGTGGCGTAACTCATGTTTGCCCCAAACAGTACCGCCAACACAAACGCTTCGGGTGGCAAACCGAGTTCGCGAGCGATGCCGATGGCGATCGGAGTGCCAATAACGGCAGCGGCATTGTTAGAAACTATGTTGGTTAAGACCGCCATGAGCAACATGAGGCCGCTGAATATCACGCGATCGGACATGCCCTCTGTAACCGCTACAAACTGCTGTGCAACGAAGGCAGTGGCGCCCGTCTCGGTCAGCGCCAAGCCTAAACCTAAGCTCGCGACCACAATCAAAATCACCTGAGCGCTCAGGGCTCGTTGAATATCTTCCCACTTAAGGCAATGCGTTAATACCATCGCCAGCGCTCCTGCCACCGCACTAACAGCAATCGGCACTAAACCTAAACCTGCCGAGGCAATAATCATCGCCATTATGACGACCGCTCGCGGTGCATATTTGGTTGAAGGGAGTTCGGTAGTGGCGTCTAATACCAGGAAATGCCCGCGTCGCTTCACTTCTTCTATGCTGTCGTTGCTGCCCTGTACTAGCAGTACATCACCAACTCGGAGGGGCGTTTTAGCGATGCCTTGCGGTAGACTTTCGAATACTTTGCCCTCCCGATGAATAGCTAAGGTAACGAGTTGATATACATCTGAAAAGTGCGCTTCGTTCAAACTGCGATGCACCATTGGCGAGCCTCGATCGATTACTAACTCGGCCAGGTGTTGACCCTCTTCCGAGAGCGGATTGTCCTCACTCACTTCGTGGCCCTTGGAATACAGAGTGGCGCCCAACACGCGTTCATATTCTTTCAGTTGGGCAGGCGTGTCACGCACGATGAGTCGGTCTCCAGCCTTAATTCGTGCATCGGGCAGTGGCACGGTCAGATTACTTTCTGAGCGACGAATACCCGCCACCTGAATGGCTCCTTCAGTTTTCTTGATTATTTGAGCGACGGTTTTACCGTCTGCGTAGGAGTCCTCTGGAATATGTAAATGCGCGGTGAATACCCGTGGTGCGCTGTCCGACATGGCTGGCGTGCGCTCGGGTAAGATGTGCGGCGCAATCAACCACAAATACACAATTCCGATTGCGCTTGCCGCGGCAGCCGGTAAAAAGAAATCAAACATTCCAAAGCTTTTCAGCCCCATATCGGCTGCCACGCTCACTACCAGCAGATTGGTGGACGTGCCTATGGTGGTGGTCATTCCCCCGAGCAGGGTTGCCATACCCATCGGCATTAAGATACCCGACGGCGAGGTCTTGGTTCGTACTGCGACGGTCATCATGATGGGCAACAGTAGCACAACAATCGGGGTGTTATTCACAAACGCACTGAGTAGCGCCGAGACTAACAACGTCACGAGTAACGATAACGCTGGGCTAAACGACCAGAGTTTGGCCAAAGCCCGCCCGACGGGGTCGAGCGCGCCCGTTCGCACGATGCCATAACCCGCTATCATCAGACCGCACACCGCGATTAATGCCTCA
>CAYOXK010000074.1:0-14030 GCA_964407915.1 uncultured Gammaproteobacteria bacterium | reverse complement strand
GTAGGCTTCGAAGAGCTGCACAACTGCGTTCGCTTGATCAGCACCGTGTTCGATGAACAGATGCTGGTCGCCCTGCAAGTGCGTGTGAGCGTTCGCCACGATGGTACGTATATCGCCCAACCCATCGTCTTGTCCAATCAACGCTATGTCCGGTTCGGCCACTAGATCGCCCTGGCTTAGGTGAGGGTCGTTGGCGCAGACATAGGGTGGATTGCTCACGATCATGTCGAAGCGATCATTGCCGAGCGCGCTAAACCAATTGCTCAGCACAAAGTCCACATTGTTAAGCTGATGCGTTTGTGCGTTGCGTTGCGCTACGGCCAGTGCTGTGGGGCTAATGTCTGCGGCCAGGATCTGCGCGTTGGGTCTTTCTTTTGCCAACGCCAGCGCGATTGCGCCACTGCCCGTGCCTAGGTCTGCGATTCGATACGGTAAATCGTTCGGGATTCGCTCGAGCGCGGCCATAACGAGTGTCTCGGTGTCAGCGCGCGGTACGAGCACCGCACTGTTCACCTCAAGCTGTAGTGACCAAAATTCTTTGAAGCCTAGAATATAAGCAATGGGTTGACCTGCGTGACGCTGTGCGACCAAGGCGTAAAAATGCTTGATATGCTCCGCCGTAGCCCATGTGTCTGCGTAGGCGATTAGCCACGCCAACGGGCGCGCGACCACCGTTTGCAGCAAAACTTCGGCATCGATGCGGGGCGAATCCGAAAACTCAGCCAACAAGCCGGTTGCGTCGTCAAGCAACTGTTTATAGGTCAGGTTGTTCATTGCAATCCAAATCGTATGACTTCGCGGCGGTCTATTGCTCGCCCAGTTCAGCCAATAATTGCGCTTGATACTCGCTTGTTAGCGGGTCGATAACCTGACCTAAGTCACCGGCCATAATCGTATCGAGTTTGTACAGCGTAAGATTAATCCGATGATCGGTAATGCGCCCCTGCGGATAATTATAAGTTCTGATCCGTTCTGAACGGTCTCCGCTGCCGACTAGGTTGCGGCGTGTCTCGGCTTGTTCTGACTGCTGTGCCTGACGCTCGGCATCTAATATCTTGGCTTTGAGCATCGACATGGCGCGCGCTAAGTTTTTGTGTTGTGAACGCTCATCTTGGCATTCAACAACGGTCCCTGTGGGAAGGTGGGTGATGCGAATGGCCGAGTCGGTTTTATTGATGTGTTGCCCGCCCGCGCCTGATGCGCGAAATTTGTCTACCCGCAAATCACTCGGATTAATGTCAATATCATTGCCTATCTCATCCACCTCGGGCAGGATCGCAACTGTACAAGCCGAAGTGTGAATGCGTCCCTGAGTCTCGGTATCGGGCACCCGTTGTACGCGGTGGGCACCTGATTCAAATTTGAGCTTTGAATACGCTCCTCGGCCCTCAATGCGGGAGATAATTTCTTTATAACCACCGTGCTCGCCTTCGCTTTTGCTGAGCACTTCAACGTTCCATCGCTGGGTTTCAGCGTAACTGTTGTACATTTTGAACAGGTCGCCTGAAAAGATGGCCGCTTCGTCGCCGCCGGTGCCCGCTCGAATTTCTAAGAAGATATTGTTTTCGTCGTTTGGGTCTTTGGGCAGCAAGAGTTTTTGTAATTGCGCTTGCAGGGCTTCTTGTTGGAGTTTAATTTGGCCAAGCTCGTCGTACGCCATCTTACGCAGTTCAGCATCGTCTTCTTCCAGCATCTCTTGTGCCGATTGGGCGTCGCTATCTAATTGCTGATACTGCTTAAAGTTCTCCACGATAGGGCTAATTTCAGCGAGCTCAATATTAAATTTGCGAAATTGGCTTTGATCCGAAATTGTGGCCGGATCAGAGAGTAGGGCATTGAGCTCTTCTTGGCGCTCACTTAGGTTTTCGAGCTTGAGACGAATGGAATCTTTCACAATGTTGGCTGATCCGTGAATGGCTAGGGTTGTTGGTTAAAGGCTTTGCAAAAGGTAAGCACAACTGTGCTGCTGAGCCATTAATTAAGATGAGTCTGGCTGAGTGTTTAACAATTAGGCGAGGGTCGCTAAGTGTCTGAGTCCTGCAAGGCATCCGAGGGTGAGTGATGTTCGATGTCGTCTACGGCCTGATCGAGACCAAACAAGGTACGCGCCAGCGCAAAACGCTCTTCATCGTTTTGCTGCTTTAGCCACTCACTCGGCTCATGCATAAATTTTTGGGTGAGGGCATGGGCGAAATTACTGAGCACGCTAGCCGGGTCGTCGCCCGCAATCAAGCGACGTTGAGCAACTTCTAGCTGCTGTGCTTTGATTGCCGCAGTTTTTGACCGCAGGTCACGCAGCGTGGGGATTGCCTGCAGACTGTCTAGCCAAAGCATAAACTCCAGTGACTTAGCCTCCACGATTCTTTCGGCATGTTCGACAGCTTGCTGGCGGGCCTCAATGTTTTGCGATACCACGTGTTCTAAGTCGTCAACCGTATATAGATAGGCGTTTTTTAACGTACCGACTTCGGCTTCAATATCTCGGGGAACCGCGAGATCAACCAAGAACATGGAGCGCTGCTTGCGTTCTCGCAGCGCGCTTTCAATTGCCCCTTTACCAATAATCGGCAACGTGCTGGCCGTAGAGCTAAACACCATGTCGGCCAAATTTAAATGCTCGGGCAGCTCGTGCAGCCCGATCGGTTTAGCGCCGAACTGGCTCACAAAATGCTGCGTGCGCTCAATGCTGCGATTGGCCACGATGATGTTACGTACGCCTTGGCTATACAAATGGCGGCACACTAATTCGATTGTTTCGCCTGCACCAATTAAAAGCACTGTTTTGGCCGTGATGTCGGTAAAAATCTGCTTAGATAACGCCACCGCTGCATAGGCGACGGACACGGCATTGTGGCCGATGGTGGTGGTAGAGCGAATGTGCTTGGCGACTGAAAAAGTGTTTTGGAACAATTTGTTGAGCACTTTGCCGGTCGTACCTTGCCGATGCGCGGTGGCGAAGGCCGTTTTCATTTGGCCCAGAATCTGGGGTTCGCCAATGACCATTGAGTCCATGCCCGAGGCCACGCGAAATGCGTGCCGCACCGCATGTTGGTCGGGAAATTGATAGAGATATGGGCTGAGGTCGGAGCGCTGTAAAGCGTGGTATTCGCAAAGCCAATCGCCCACCACATTCGTTTGTGGGGTGTCGAGGTGACAATAGACCTCGGTCCTGTTACAGGTTGATAGTATCGCGGCCTCAGAGACGGCATGATGCTTAGTCAGGTCTTTAAGTGCATCGGGTAGGTGTTCTGCGGTCACAGCCGCACGCTCGCGAATTTCGAGAGGTGCTGAGGAGTGATTTAAACCAACAGATAGTACGTGCATGTTTTCTTAAAGTGCGGCGGCGTGACGAGTACGGCACAGCGCTGTTCATTGATCAAGATCAGAGTGTCGCCTTAGGGTTACGCTTGGCGCAAGGCTGATAACAGGCTAAAGGCTGATAACAGGCTAAAGGCTCTTCACATGATTAAGGCGAGAAATTTTACTCTTTTTTTTGTATTTTCGCATGCAGACTGCGTATTTATAAATACGCGGAGGTTGCTTACTTAAAAGGATTAATCGTACAGTTAACGAGCTTAATCACCCAGAGCCGCGGGTTGGTGTGCCGAGCGCAAGGCCTTGACTACTTTAAGTAGCTGCGTTCCCCACGTGTATGCACCCACGATCACAAGGGCTTGCAAGCCAGCCGCTAGCACCCAACGTCCGTCCCAACCCCAAGATAAGACAAAGAATTGAGATTGTATTAAACCGGCCACAATGGTGACGAGTATTACATAGTTGGCAAATAGCGTATTAGCCGCCCCCTGCTTTAGGGCGTGCAAGGTCGCACAGGCTCCAAGCGCATGAAACGCGAAGAGCGTCCAAGCTAAGCAACCCGCCACCACCCAAAACTCTAAAGCAATGCCGTGCTTTATAAAATAACAAGCAAAAAGCAATACCGCGGCAACCTGTAAGCCGCGCGCCGAGCGCGCTTCCACCGAGAGCGTGCTGAGTGATACGGTTGATGAGCTGCTCTGCAGGCGGTGGGCTAGTGCGAGTAAAAAGCTGTATCCCGCAAAGACCAAACCAACCAGTAAAAAGGTATTGCTCAACGTGCCTGTTTGCTCGCTAGGGTCCAATAAAGCTGAAAGGCTCGATACCGCTAGATCGAAATGAGTAAGCACATCTTGCTCTAACACAGCGCCTAAATAATGTGAGTTCCACGCGCCGATGCCAATGGCACTCGCCAAGCTCAACAGCAACACGACTGAAAAGAGCAGTTGTAGAGCGCTTTGCCATTGCAGGCGACCAAAGCGCGAAGCAATATCAGCTGCGGGTCTAGGCGCATAAACTTGTTTCATTCTAAGATACAAGCCGCCCAAACTCCAAAACAACAATAAGGAGATGAGCGTAAACGGCGGTACGGACGTGTGGCTAGAGCTGTCTGAACCTACTCCCACTTGACTCGCGGCCACTTCGCTTGCAGCATTCAGTGGCGCGTCTAGGCTTGCTTGCAAGCCAATGAACTTGACCACGAGTATGACGCTCACAAGCACGAGCAGACCACCCGTAAAAATCGCAAAGTCATGGCTGAATTGGTGGTTGCGCGCAATCGCCATTGCGCTCAGCAGTAGGCCCGCAGCGATGATGGTTCGGTTGTTTAGAGCTAACCAGTCAAAATCTGTGCCCAGCCACTGTAAAGGTTGCCATTCACCATAGATGGCAAATCCTAGTTTATGCGCAAAATACGCCCCTAAAACAACCACGCTGAGCGCTAAGCCAATGCGCAGAGGTTGCAGCGCAGCCTGCGTACCATCGTGGTTAAGCAACTGATACGCAGGCAGTAAACACAATAATGCAAAGACGAGCCCAGATTGTTGATCGATCAAATGCGCCAATAAGCTCAAGGCGATAGCGGCTACTAGGCAGTAAAAGCTTTGTTGCAGCATGTGTTGAACTTGTGCCGCTCGCGGTAATAGTTTTGGCGGTACCGATGTGGGGGCTTGCTCAATACGCTCGGCCGTCGCTACTTGCAGATGCACGATTGAATCGAGCAACAAATGCGTAATCAACAACCACAGCAGTGCGGGCGCCCATCCCCAAAATAAGAGTAAACTGGTGGCTGGCAAACTGATGAACAAGGCACTGCTGCCGAAGTTACTGAGTACCGCGACATCTTTAAAAGCACTTAACCAAGCGCTCTTAAATGTGTTCGACGGAAAATAGACGCGGGCCACGGTGCGCAAAACGCTCACGTAGCCAAACACTAAAAAAAGCACGAATGCGCCTAATATGATGGTGCTGTTATCTGCCATTCGCGAGTGCCTCAATTAACAGGGTTTGCATTGCTCTGGACCTTTACCCGCATTTTAAAGCGGTGTTCTGCGCATGTTAAGCAGATGGCAATGATTAAACGGCATGCGCGATGTTGGGACTGCGTATAATACGCCCATGAACGACGTTAAATCCTCCCTCTTTGTGACTGTGTGTAAATATTCTGTCTTTAAGCTTTGGTGCCACGGCTTAGCACGCAACGCAGTGTGTGCGGCGCTTGTACTGTTAGGCCTGCTGCAATCGTGCGTACATGCTCAAACGGCCACTTCGGACGCGCAGGCGCCAGAAAGCTATACCGTTGAGCTTGCCGATAATATTCCACAACAGGCGCTTACGGCCGACCTGTTAGCCGATTTGTTGATGCTCAATCTGGCCTTATTCGATAATCAAGCGGACATGGGTCTTGCCCATGCACGAGCTGCTGCGTCGGCGAGCAACGATCCTCGATTGGCGAAAGCCGCCGTCGTGTTGGCGGTGCAGAACAAGGATTATGTGTTGGGTTTAGAAATGGCTGAGTTTTGGTTGCAGTTGCAGCCCGAGGCCGACGATGCGTTTGACCTGCTTATTTTGTGTTTGGTGAATCAAAGTGAGGTTGATCAAGCCCTAGCAAGGCTTGCCCGTCGCGGCGTAGAAGACGACAGCGCTTCCGAGGAAGCGCTTAACTCGGTATCTAAAGGAGCCCTCAGCGAATCTAAAGGAGCCATCAGCGAATCTGAAGGAGCCCTCAGCGAGTTTGAAAAGGGAGCCCTCAGCGAATCTAAAGGAGCCCTCAGCGCTGCAAATATCGACACCACCATCCGCGCACTGGCGGGCTTGGTTGTGCAGCAAGATAATCGAACGGCCGCGCTGTCGCTGATGGAGCAAATACAAGGCAGTCACCCTAACTCTGCCCAAGTGCATTTGAGCGCGGCCTATGTGGCGGGCACCTTTGGCGAGCAGGCCTTGGCCGCCCAACTGCTAGACCGAGCGCTCGAACTCAAGCCTGGTTGGGAATCTGCAGCCTTGGCAAAAGCGGAGTTAATTAATGCCTCGCAGTCTGTTGAAAACCGTATCGATTTTTTAGATGGCTATTTAAAGGACTTTCCCGATTCAATTGCAATGCGCACCTTGCTCGGCGCTGAGTTGGCGCGGGCGAATGATCTTGATCGCGCCCAACAAGAAATTGCGCGCGTACTAGAGCGAGATGGCCGCAACATTCAGGCGCTGTCATTCGCGGCAATGATCGCGGCGCAGCTCGGTGACACTGACACTGAGCAAAAGTACTATCGTCGCGTGCTGGATATCGAACCAACAAATGAAGATGCGCTATTGCGTTTGGCCGGTCGGGCCGAGCGGGCAGCACAGTATGCAACCGCAAAAAAATACTACAGTCGGGTATCGTCGCAAGAGAACTTTGTGAGCGCACAAGTGCGGCTGGCGGTGATTGCGGCGCAAGAGCAGCAGTTTGATGACGCGCTAGAGCTTTTAAGCGCGCTTGAGCCTAATTCTGAGGATGAGTTTTTTATGGTGGCGTTTACGCGTCATTTAATTCTCACGGACGCCGAGCGCGTGGATGAAGCGCTGGGTAACCTTAGTGATAGTTTGATGTACTTGCCTGACAATGCCCAGCTATTGTATGCCCGCGCGCTACTGTCCGTGCAGATGGGTGATCTAAAGCTGGCCGAGGCTGATTTTAAACGAGTACTTGCGCAAGAACCTGAGCACGTTGAAGCGTTGAACGCGTATGGCTATACCCTTGCAGATCAGACTGATCGATACACAGAAGCGAAGGAGCTGATAGAGCAGGCATTGGCATTGGAACCCAATGCGGCACATATTCTTGATAGCTATGGGTGGGTGATGTTTCGGCTTGGTGATTATGAGCTGGCGCACGAGTATTTGCTTAAAGCCGCGAGCCTCAGTGATGAAGTAGAGATTGAGGTACATCTGGGTGAGGTTTTATGGGCAATGCAAAAGAGCGACCAAGCCATCGAAGTTTGGACGTCTATTAAGCAACAGCAGCCCGATAACGAACTGCTCGAGGCGACCTTACAGCGATTAGGTGTGGACTTAAATGAAAATGAGTAAACAGTTTAGGATTTTGTCGCTCCGACCCTGGCGGGTCGGGTACTTGTGCTTAGCCTTATTGTTGGTTGGGTGTCAAAGTGTGCCGAAACAAGCTGAGGTCAGTTCAACGCCTTGGAGGCTGGCGGGCGATGAGTTTACCGAGCGGGCGCAAGAAGTGAGTACGCTTGAGCAATGGCATTACAGTGCCAAAGCGCTTATAAAAGCGGCCAGCGGTAGCGACCAATTTAACTTAGATTGGCGCTACAGCAACGGTGCGCATTCTATTCATTTATTTGGTCCTCTCGGCGCAGGCGCAGTGCGCTTGGACTATTCGGCCAGCGAAGCGCGGTTGAGTGACAACAAGGGCGAGCTGTATGTGGGGCCCGACGCCGCGACCTTATTAACCGAGATTACTGGACTCACCCTGCCAATCGATGCGCTGGAGTATTGGTTGTTTGCCATTCCATCTCCCCATGGTGTGGCGCGCTATCAGCTGAGTTCGGCATCCACGCAAGAAGTGTATCGCATTCAGCAGTTTGGCTGGGAAACCACATTTACCGATTATCAAGTATGGGGAACCGACACCAACTTGGCGCCCATTGATCACAGCCAGCCCGCTGCGCCCGCCGCCGTTGCCGAGCAAGACGCTGCCGAGCTTGTACGCCTGCCGCGTCGCATTACCGCGACTGGGCGTGGCCCCGACGGCTCGATGGTTGAGGTACGCATTGTTGCTAAGCTATGGCAATTTTAAACATGTGGTGTAGCGGTGCGCGTTTAAATGCGGCCAATCAGCATAAACAAGCCTATGCCGAGTAGCTCTGCCTTCGCGCAATCTAACCAAGCAATTTGGTGTTCGCCCGCCAAAATCAATTTGTTCTTGCACATTGTCGGTCGGCGCGAAGATGGTTATCACCTACTGCAAACCATTTTTCAGTTCTTGGATTTCGCCGATCACATGCGCTTTGTGCCCAACACCAACGGTGTAATCGAGCGGGAGTACGACTTAGGGTTTTCGCGGGCGGTTGATCTTAACCTTCGAGCAGCCGAATTGCTGCGTGATTACGTTGGCAACCCAGCTTTGGGCGTGACGGTGTATCTGGACAAGAAAATTCCTATGGGCGGCGGCTTAGGTGGGGGTAGTTCTAATGCGGCCACTACGTTGGTAGCACTCAACCACTTATGGGCGCTCGGCCTTAGCAACACAACGTTGCAAGAATTAGGATTGCAGCTAGGCGCCGATGTTCCGGTGTTTGTGGGCGGCTGCGCGGCATGGGCTGAGGGAGTAGGCGAGGTGTTAACCCCTATTGAGCTGCCTACGCCTTGGTACTTGGTGTTATTTCCAGAGCAGGGTGTATCCACGGCCGAAATTTTTTCTCAGAATCATTTGACACCACGGGCTCAGATGAAGAAAATACGCGCTCTTCGAAACCCGTCGGTTTTAAGTGTCGGAGTAAACGATCTCGAACCTGTAGTACGCAAGCTCGTGCCTGAGGTTGATCACTTAATTCGCTGGATGCTTAAATTTGGCCCAGCGCGCATGAGTGGGTCGGGTAGTTCGGTTTTTATGCCGTGTAACTCTGAGCAAATCGCCCAAAGTATTTTAGCCAAACGGCCAAAGCATATTCGGGGGTTTGTAGCAAAGGGCTTAAATTATATTCAGCGAAGCGTGTGATTTTCACACCGAAGCAGGAGCGTCAGGCTAAAATGGCCCACCTCAACGTGGATGAGTTCTAAGCTTAATAACCTAATTTGCTGGGTTTCGGATTATCGGTAAGCGCGGTAGTCGTACAGTAAGTAGTCGTACAGTAATAAGATTGATGGGGTGTCGCCAAGTGGCCTAAGGCACCGGATTTTGATTCCGGCATACGAAGGTTCGAATCCTTCCACCCCAGCCATTTTCTCACAAAGCTCTGTTTGCCTAGGTCTGTTTGCCTAGGGTTGTGTAGTTCGAGTTGAACAGTTTAAGTTGTCTAGTACACATAGACTTAATGACCGTAAATTCGACTTCGCCCGTGCGGGGCAGCGAAAGGGCTTTTCGTTTAAGATGGAGGATGAGTTGTTTGTCGCGGTTCGTGCGATCTAACTTCATCTTGCTGACAGCGTTGCGTACGCTCGATAAATGGTAATTAATCAGCGATATCCGATCAATGATCCTGAGCGGCAGGCGCTTTAAAAGCTTGGCTGCGCAGGTCTGCTATGCATCTGTCTTGTTTCCATTTAAATATCGCTTGCAACGGTCGCTTTCGTTAACCTGTACCATCATAATTGTGTCTTTCATTGTGACTATCCCAAGAGGCCTTAATGTTTATCGATAATCTTACTGTATTCACGGGCAATGCTAATCCCGAGCTAGCAGCGCAAGTAGTTGATTATCTGAAATTGCCTTTAGGCAAAGTCCGAGTCGAGCAATTTAGCGATGGTGAGATCGCCGTCGAAATTTTAGAAAATGTGCGTGGCCGCGATGTGTTCATTATTCAGCCGACGTGCGCACCTAGCCATAAGAATTTAATGGAATTATTGCTGCTGATCGACGCCTGTGATCGATCCTCAGCGAATCGTATTACCGCAGTATTGCCATATTATGGTTACGCTCGGCAAGATCGTCGCCCGCGCAATTCTAGGGTGCCGATCAGCGCCAAACTGATTGCGTCGATGATTACCACGGCGGGCGCAGATCGAGTGTTAACCATGGATCTGCATGCAGATCAAATTCAAGGTTTTTTTGATATCCCTACCGACAACATCTATGGCTCGCCTGTGTTGCTCGACGATATCAGAGGTCTTAAAGACAAAAACTTAATAGTGGTGTCTCCCGATGTGGGCGGCGTAGTTCGAGCCCGCGCATTAGCTAAACGTCTGGGTGTGGACTTGGCCATTATTGATAAGCGGCGTCCAAAAGCGAACGTGGCTAAAGTGATGAACATCATTGGCGACGTAAAGGGGCGTAGTTGCGTGCTAATCGACGACATGGTCGATACCGCCAACACCCTGTGCAAAGCCGCCGATGCACTGAAAGAAGAAGGCGCCGTAGCAGTACGCGCATACTGTACTCATGCCGTATTATCGGGTGAGGCCGTAACAAGAATTAACGCGTCAACCATGGATGAAGTAGTGGTAACCAACACTATTCCATTGAGTGACGCAGCAGCAGATTCTGACAAGATACGTCAATTGTCAGTGGCCCATTTGCTGGGAGAGTCGATCCGCCGAATCATGGTAAGTGATTCGGTGAGTTCGTTGTTCATGGAAGAAGATGAAGACGATTAAACGTCGCCATTGAACCTAGAACGCAAGCCCACCCATTAATATTGATTGATGTGTGATTGGAAATTAATTCATTTTAGAGTAAGTAGAAATGAGTGCTAATTTTATAGTAGAAGCTGAAGTAAGAATCGGCAAGGGAACCAGCGATAGTCGTCGTGTACGACGCGCGGGTAAAGTTCCTGTCGTAGTCTATGGCGGCGGAGAAGATGAGCAATATCTACTGGTTGATCACAACAAAATGTTGTTGCAACTAGAAGTAGAGTCTTTCCGTTCCGCATTAATACAATTAAAAGTCGATGGTGACTTGCAGCGCGCCATTTTGCGCGATGTGCAAATGCATCCCTTTAAAGCCCAGGTTTTACACATGGACTTTCAAAGGGTAAGTCGTAAAGACACCATCACCATGGCCATTCCTTTGCATTACAAAGGCGAAGATACCTGCCCAGGCGTTAAAGTACATGGTGGCATCATGTCGCACAGTGTGCATATGGTTGACGTGAGCTGTTTAGGTTCGGACTTGCCTGAGTACATCGAAGTAGATGTGAGTATGCTCGACATTGGCGACTCCATTTTGCTTGGTCAGATTGTAATGCCTGAAGGCGTTAAATTCGCCAGCACGGTTCATGAAAACGATCTAGAGCTACCTGTGGCGTCTGTACTTGCTCCGCAATTGGCAAGTGAGGCGACTGATTCTGAGGAGTCTGGTGACGATGCTGAGGGCGAAGGCTCTGAAGCGTCCGCAGACGACGAGGCAGGCGACGAGAGTTAATTGTGATTGCCGCGCCTATTAAGTTGATTGTCGGTCTCGGCAATCCGGGCGAGAAGTACGCGAAGACCCGGCATAATGCCGGGTTTTTGTTTTTAGACACATGGTTAAGACGGCACTATCCGAGCGAGCTATTGCGTCCTGATAAAAATTTATTGGGTAATTGCGTACAGCTTAGTTTGGGGGGCCAGGCAATCAGACTGCTCGCGCCTACTACGTTTATGAATTTAAGCGGTAACTCGGTACAGGCGGCCTTGTCTTACTACAAGCTAGAACCCAGCCAAATGCTGGTGGTGCATGATGAACTGGATTTGCCCCCCGGCATCGCCCGTCTTAAATTAGGCGGTGGCCATGGTGGCAATAACGGGCTTAGGCACATTACTCAAATGCTGGGCAGCGGCGACTTTGCTCGCTTGCGCCTCGGTATTGGCCATCCTGGCGTGGGTCGTGATGTTGCCAACTATGTACTCAAAACAGCCAATGTGGCGGAGCATGAATTGCTCGAGCACGCAATTGACGAAAGTATAGCGGTGATGGAAGACGTGGTGCGCGGCGATTTCGCGGGGGCCATGAATCAGCTGCATACGCGCTTGGCGCAAAAATCCAACAAAAGCAGCGCGGCCGAGTCGGTCGACTCAGCTACTAAGCGCAGAGCTTCATCAGAGCAGCATGCGGATAGTAACGGCACATTATCTACGTCTGAAGCGGACAAATAGGCTACATTTTCACAAGATTGGCGATAGAGGCGCACTTGGCCTTCTCCGTCGCCGGTAATAGACATTAAATTAGGACTTTCGCCAGAGCAATACTGGCGGAACGAGGATCAAATACGTTATGGGATTTAAATGTGGCATCGTTGGGCTACCCAACGTCGGAAAATCAACGCTATTTAATGCGTTAACCAATTCGGGCATACAAGCCGAAAACTATCCTTTTTGCACAATCGAGCCCAATGTGGGCATGGTCGAAGTGCCTGATCCGCGTTTAGCGCGTTTGACAGAGTTAGCCAAGCCTGCAAAAACCATCCCCGCCACCATGGAATTTGTGGATATCGCTGGTTTAGTCGAAGGCGCGTCAAAAGGGGAGGGCTTGGGTAATCAGTTTCTCGCTAATATTCGCGAAGTAGATGCCATCGCACACGTTGTGCGCTGTTTTAATGACGATAATGTCATTCACGTGGCGGGCAAAGTAAACCCAGCTGCCGACATCGAAGTGATTCACACCGAACTTGGTTTGGCGGATCTAGACACGGTGGAGCGCGCAATTGAGCGCGCCGCCAAGCGAGCCAAGTCAGGTGACAAAGAGCAGATTAGATTAAAAGCCTTGCTAGACCGCGTGTCTGCACACTTAGATACGGGTGAGCCAGTTCGTTCTTTAGGCCTGGATGCCGACGACCGAAAACTGATTAAGCCTTTATGTCTCATGACCGCTAAACCGACCATGTATGTCGCCAATGTGGATGAACATGGCTTTACGGATAACCCGCACCTGCAAACCGTGATGGATATTGCGGCCGCTGAAGGCGCAAGCGTGGTGGCCATTTGTGCCGCGATCGAAGCGGAGATCGCAGAATTGGAGGACGAAGAAAAGTTGGAGTTTCTGAGTGAACTTGGGCAAGACGAGCCGGGCTTAAATCGCGTTATTAGAGCGGGCTATGAATTACTTGGATTGCAAACATTTTTTACGGCGGGTAAACAAGAGGTGCGTGCTTGGACAGTGCGCATTGGGTCCACGGCGCCCCAGGCCGCTGGCGTTATTCACACCGATTTTGAGCGTGGCTTTATTCGTGCCGAAACCACCGCGTTTACAGATTATGACCAGTACGGTGGCGAATCAGGCGCAAAAGAAGCGGGCAAGTTTCGCCTAGAGGGCAAAGAGTACGTCATGCGGGATGGTGATGTCGTGCACTTTAGATTTAATGTTTAGTGCCGTTTTTTGGAATGAGTCAATTCTAAGCAAGCAAAGCGTATATAAGGCTCCGCTGAATTCAGTTTGAGTAGTAATTTCTATAGCTTATAGCTGGGCACAGTGTGGGTAACTGATTGCATATCGTCTAGGACTTAGTGACAATTACTCAGGTAGATTAAGGCTTTTTCATTCATGAGAGTCTTTATCCTCGTGTGCTGAAGAAGGTTGGCGATTGAGTATTCGCTCGAACTCAACTTATTATTGCAATGATTATTTGAATCCACATCGGCTGGTTTTAGCAAAAAAGTCGGCGTAAACTAAACTTACTTTAAACTTCTTAGGATCAGAGTCATGGCTAAAAATATAAATCGTCGTAAAATGTTGGTTGGTACGGTCGCGCTTCTCGGTGCGGCCTCTAGCGGCAGTATTTTATTTGCTCGAGATAATAAGGTACGGCTCGAGATTCGGGTGGGTGACGCGCGGCGCTTGAATCGTCTTCGCGGTGCCGAACTTCGCCGCGCGCTTCTTCGGCAAATCCAAATTGTAGCAGAAGGCGTGGAGCGCGAGCGCGCAGTGCCCGTGGCGCTTTGTTGTGTGCGCGTGGCTGATGGCCGAGCAAGGGAGGTCTTTCTTTCGCGTAGTTTTGAAGCGCGTGCCGGGCTACAGTCGCTTCCGGGTGATATGTTTCTGCCAGGCGATATGTTTCTGCCAGGCGATATGTTTCTGCCAGGCG
>CAYOXK010000073.1:6479-14134 GCA_964407915.1 uncultured Gammaproteobacteria bacterium | reverse complement strand
TAAACAGCCTTGAGCTTTTAAACAGCCTTGAGCTTTTAAACAACCTTAATCAGCCGAGCTACGAGTTTGCGTAGCTCGGTATTAGCTTGACTGCCACTTAGCCAAAAACTCTTGCAGATGCGGTGCACCCCCTGCGAGGTTCGCTTTAACCACATCGTGTTCACGTGCTAAGTCATCGGCACTCAATTGCCCACGCATAAACAGCCATTGCAGATACACTAGATACGTGTTCAGCGCATCCGTCTCGCAATAGTCGCGAATGCCCTTCAAGTTGCCGGCCAAGTACGCGTCCCACACTTTGGCTCCACTCATACCCATTTTACCCGGCAAACCCAACAACACGGCTATTTCGTCTAGTGGCGCAAAGGCGCGATTACTGTAGCCCGCAAGCACATCCATTAAATCGGTGTGCCGCAGGTGGAAGCGTCCGATGTAGTTGTTCCATTTAAACGCCGAATCATCCTCGCCTAACTCCCAATAGCGCGGAGCTTGCACTCCATTGAGTAGGGCACGGTAATGCAACACAGGCAGGTCGAAACCGCTGCCGTTCCAAGTAACGAGTGTGGGTGTGTGCTTGTCGATGCCGGCGAAAAAATTAGCCACTATATCGGCTTCGCTACTCTCCTCTTTACCAATTGTCCACACGGTCATTTGGTCTTTGTGCGTATTGCGGTAGACCGCAGAGATCGCGACCACCTGTTGCAAATGGTGGGCAATAAAATCGTTCCCCGTTTTCTCACGTCGCTTAGCAAACATGGCTTCGGCGACTTGGCTATCTGACAAATCATCGGGCAGGTCGTAGATCTTACGGCCCCCTGCGCAATCAGGAATAGTTTCAATGTCAAACGCGAGTATGTTCATGCTAGGAGACGCTGCAGTGTTGCTCAGTACACGCCCGTGGACAAATAGCGATCGCCACGATCGCACACAATCGACACAATGGTCGCAGGCTGTTGTGCGGCTTCTAACTCCGCAGCAACACCTAAGGCGACGTGCATGGCGCCTCCGGAGGATACCCCTGCAAAAATACCCTCCTGCGTCGCCATTTGGCGCATCACTTGCTCAGCGTCCGACTGCGCAACATCAATGGTTCGATCCACGCGTCGCGCATCAAATATTTTGGGAAGATACTCAGCGGGCCAACGTCGAATCCCAGGAATTTGCGAACTCCCCTTTGGTTGCACACCGATGATTTGAATGGATGGGTTTTGTTCCTTCAAATACTTTGACACACCCATAATAGTGCCGGTGGTGCCCATAGAGCTGATGAAATGGGTTACTTCACCCTGAGTATCTCGCCAGATCTCGGGACCAGTCGATTCGTAATGCGCATTCCAGTTATCGTCGTTGGCAAACTGATCGAGCACTCGACCTTTACCTTCGCTCTGCATTTTTAAAGCGGTATCACGCGCTAGTTCCATACCGCCCGCAGCCTGCGACACCGATATAATTTCAGCGCCAAACGCGCGCATCGAAGCACGCCGTTCTTCGCTCATATTGTCGGGCATGAGCAACACCATGCGATAACCTTGCATGGCCGCCGCCATCGCCAATGCGATACCCGTATTGCCACTCGTCGCTTCAATCAGCGTATCGCCTGGTTTTATCTCGCCACGCTCTTGGGCTCTGCGAATCATATTCAGAGCCGGACGATCCTTGACCGACCCCGCAGGATTGTTGCCCTCAAGCTTACCGAGTACCGTGACATACTCACCGGTCCACAGGCGCTGGATCTTCACCAGCGGCGTATTTCCTACTAAATCTTCTAAGCGTGCGTATTGCGTGGCCATTGTTAGTTACTTGGCGAAGCCATGAGCGTGCCCGACGAATGCCGGGCTTTGAAGCGTTAGGTGCCGCAATGTGTGCGGCTCCCTCTGTGCATTGCCATCGTATTAATGATTAATCACTACCAAACGACATTAAAAATTGCACGACATACCAAAACATCAGCGCGATTGACGCAAATAAAGACAACGCCGCCGCTACATGTTGATCTTCGCGATACGTGTGCATAATGTTGGACGTAGTAAACAGTACACATCCGCCTGCAAATAGGATCATCACGGCACTAAAATAAGTCCCGAGCTGAATGCCAAACAGAATTGCCACGACGATCACACCCATTGCCACCATACCACCAATCGCGAGTACGGGACCCAAAAACGAAAAATCTTTGCGGGTGGTAAACACAATGAGCGTAAGAGCCGCCACTAAACTACCCGTAATAACGGCCGCGTTTTCCAGTACGCCGGGCGCAAACGTTGTGGCGATGTGCATCAGTGGTAGAAAAATAATGGCTTCGGCAACAACATATAAGCCTAGACCCGCGTATTGCAGGTCGCGCGATGCGCCACTGTGCGCCCAATTGTTTGCAAGAATGCCAACCCCCATAAAGGCGGCCAACACGAGCAACCAGCTCCAGCTTGATTGGGACAACAACGCCACCGCCGTCTCACCCCATCCAAGCGACAATAGATAGGCTTCGAGCACTGCAAAGACCGCAATGGCGGCCGCTACGTGACCGTAGGTTCTACGGATAAATCCAGCACGCTGCTCCGCGGGTAGTTCGCTTACAACAGCGCCTGACGCAACATTTAAATAACTCATTTCAAACCTCAATCATGTTAAAAGTTTACTGGGTCAGCTTACCACGAGATCTGTATTCGCGGTATCAAAGCGCGTATTTCCTGCGTAACCATATTGCTCGATTGCAGGGTGGTTGCCTACTTTGCTGTACGCAATTTAATCACTGAACCTAGACAACATTGTGCAAACCCAAAGCTCACAGCTGCTCAATATGCGACACAATTAATTGCAAGGTGCTTGCGCCGTTATATTCGTTCACGTCCAGTTTATACACCGCCCTAATGGCATCATGGGGTTGCTCAGCATGCTGTTCAAGATAGTTAAAACAAATAGCCTCAACGGCTTTGCTAGCGCCGTCGGGGCGCAGGCTTAACTTTAGATGGGTCTCGCCCACCACACGCGACGACTCTATATAGAAAACGCCGTCAAACACAGGCTCGGGAAATTGCTGGCCCCAAGGTGAGCACTGTCTAAGCTCTTCCGCCAGCTCTACCGAGAAATCTTGCTCCGTGAGCTCACCGTCTGTGAGTACGCGGTGTGTCCAATCATGACCCACTACAAAGTCATCCATTACGGCTTGAATGCGGGCAGGAAACGACCGCAGATGCGATTCATCAATACTAAACCCCGCCGCCATGGCATGCCCGCCGTATTTTTTGAGAACACGCGGATGCAGCGCATCAAAGCGCGCCAGCAAGTCGCGAATATGAATGCCGGCGACGCTGCGCGCCGAGCCCTTCCACTCACCGGCCATATCGCCCGGTGCAAGAGCCATAACCGGTCGCCGAGTTTTTTCTTTTATGCGCGAAGCCACTAAACCGATCACCCCTTGATGCCATGCAGGGTCAAAGAGCGTGAAAATGGTTGGTGTTGTTGTATCGTCGAGGCGAATGTTGGCCACGGCCGCCAGCGCCTCTTCTTGCATACCTTTTTCTACGGAGCGACGCGCATGATTGAGCGCATCGAGCTGTGCGGCTAAGCGCTCCGCGGTCGCGACATCGTCGGTGAGCAAACATTCTATGCCAATCGACATATCGTCCAATCGACCCGCCGCATTCAAACGAGGACCAACGGCGAAGCCTAAGTCGGCAGCGCTAACTCGACCCGGCGCGCGCTTTGCCACTTTAAGCAAAGCGCTAATACCAGCGCACGCATGGCCCTGGTTTATGCGCTGCAAGCCTTGTTGCACCAACACCCGGTTATTGTGATCCAACGGCACTACATCAGCCACCGTACCGAGCGCCACAATGTCGAGCAAGTGCAACATATTCGGCTCTTGTCGATGTTGCGTATCGAACCACCCCATCGCTCGAAGTCGCGCGCGCAAGGCGAGCATTACGTAGAAAATAACGCCCACGCCTGCTAAGTTTTTACTGGCAAATTTGTCTCCCGGCAGATTGGGATTAACAATCACATCCGCCGTTGGCAACTCATCGCCAGGCAGATGGTGGTCGGTCACTAACACCGTAATACCGAGTCCTTGCGCCGCGTGTACCCCATCCACACTGCTGATACCGTTATCCACCGTAATAATGATGTCGGGCTGCTGCATCGCCGCCATTCCCACAATTTCGGGTGTTAAACCATATCCATACTCAAATCGATTCGGTACGAGATAGGCAACTTGCGTTAGACCAAACGCTCGCAGGGCGCGCATTGCAACCGCGACGCTGGTGGCGCCATCGGCGTCAAAATCACCAATAATCATAATCTTAGCTTGCGCAACGACGGCCTCGGCCAACAGTTCTGCTGCATCGTTAATATGACTCAACGTGGCTGGCGCGAGCATGGTAGACAAGCCATAATCTAATTGGTGCTTGGGGTGGAGGTCACGCGCACTTAACACTCTATTCACTACGTCATGCACACCCGCTAATTGCAGCGCCGCACGCGGAGTGCGACGTTCGAGTTTATAGCTTGAGGGGGTCGGATTATTCGTCATGTGGTGATCGTTTCCTAACTAGGGGCAAGGGTGAAAAACGGTAAATAATGGGGTAAATAGAGTATCTGCATGGAACAGTGCACTGCGCCCGCACCAATACCGTTACGTCAGGCGGTGAGGTACATCAGGTCAGTCTCAGATCAGGTCAGTCTCACATCAGGTCAGTCTCAAAGATATCGAGCCCGCTCAAACACTGAGCTGTGGCATCCATAGATTAAACGAACGAATGTCAAAATGATCTTAATGGAATACTTAACGCCACTCGCAGAGCGCATAAAAAGTAGATGGCCAGAGTATACCGCGCGCACTGCGTTGCTGATACTCGCAGCCCTAATGACTTACGTGGTTTTGTTACCCCAGTATAATTTCGCCCATTTCATACCGCGCAATTTCCTAGAAGCACTTGGAATGAGCTACGCGGCCCAACTTTGGCTTGAGCAACACAGTGATGCGGCTTTGCACTTTGTCGGTGCAGCCGCCCTCGTTATACTCCTCACCTTTTCGGCTTTGTGGCCTGGTGTGCAACAAGCCAGATTTGCCTTCACCGCGGTGATTTTGCTCTGCATTCTAGCCGAGCTCGCGCAATTACTAATCGGTCGAGGCTTTGATGAATACGATTTACTATTCGGAATTTCGGGTTCTTTCATGGCATACTTAGCGGTCAGGCCACGTTGCAAGCACGCTCGCTAAGCGCTGATAAATCAGAACTTAAAAGCACTAACTAAAACAATAATTTAGCTTCAACCCAACATTTTTTTTCATAACAACCAAAGTGGGTCTGTCTCACTAGAGCCACCGAACTAAGACTACCATGCACACTGTCGAAGACATTCAAAGCCGAGATCTATTTAGCGAAATCGAAAGACGCGCGCAGAATCTGTCGCTTAACGGAAACAAACACCCGTTTAAGTGGCATCAGAACATTCAGGGCTTAATCTCTCCGAGTGAGGTAGAGGCGCGCCGCCGTGAACTCGCCATGCTGTCGGTTGACGAATACGTGGCGGCCGTTCTCGATCCAGCCGAAGCCGTTACGCGGCCTAGCGCGCGCGTCATTACCAATTTATTTAAAGGTCATATCCACAGCGAATTCCAGCTCGGCCCGTTATACAGCCTTGAAATTAGCCTAGAGCACGACGGCGCGTCGCGCAGAGTAGGCATTATTGTGCAAGACCGAACGGTGAATAACGGGGTATGGGGTCCCGAACATCACCTCGAAGCTTGTCGCTTGGCGACGGACTTTAATCGACGTTCTCTACCCATCATCACGTTTATGGACACGCCCGGCGCAGATGCAGGCACCGATGCGAATCAGGCCAATCAAGCGCACACCATTTCACGCTTAATAGCCGTAATGGCCGCCGCGAAAGTTCCGACGATCGGCATTATTTATGGCTTAGGTTACTCGGGGGGCGCAATTCCGTTGGCGACCACAAATCTGGTGTTTGCCGTACGTCATGCTGCGTTTAACACCATTCAGCCAAAGGGATTGGCCAATATTGCGCGCCAGTACAATTTGTCGTGGCAAGAGAGTGCTCGCTATGTGGGCGTGTCGCCGCCTGAGTTGTTTCGCAAAGGCGTTATCGACGGCGTCATTAACTGGGACGCCACCGATGCCGGGGCCAACGATCAATACCCGCAACAACTCGTAACCGCCATAATGAGCGGTATCAACGAGATTGAAGCTCGGGCCAAACGCGAGGTGTTAAGTAACCCACTCATTTCAGCGCATTACATTGATACCGCACGGACTGAGAAAGTGCACAAAGCGTCTTTGGAAGCTCTGCAAAAAGATGCCAATTTCTCGATCAACGGCACACTGACTGAACACCCTAATGTGTATTGCCATGCCTTAATGTATTTACGCAGTTTAAGCATGCGCTGCCGCATTCATAGCGCAACCATCGAAACCTACGGCCGGTTGGCCGAAAAAGAAATCCCCAAAGGCGACTTGAGCGAGCGTGTAAAACTGCTGCGCAAAAACGCTTTTAAACAGTGGTTAGCCGATCCTGAGAAACTGGTCTATAACGAGCGCTTGCTTAAGGCTTGGGACACGCTCAAGCTGCGTCTTGACGAAGTGGATTACGAGCGAAACAAGATCACCGCGCTCATTTTAGGCGACCCGCAAACCAATTACCGCGTAGCACAAAAGCAGTTTAGTTTTATCTTGTGCCTGTACTTATATAACCGCTGGAAGTCAGACGCCTCGTTCAATTTTGTAGAAATGGGCAAGCTCATAGCCAGTAGTGCTAGCTCCAATGACGATGCTTTGTCGCGCGACACGAAAGATTTAACGCTGCTCGACACGTTGCAAGAACCCACCCTTAAAGACACATTATTGGTGCAGTTTCGTAATGTGTTAGCCTTTGATGCGCTGTATAACAATATCGTTACTAACTTTGGCGAGATCGCCGAAGAGTCCAAAGCATTCCAGTCCTTATCGGAAAAAACGCTGCGCGGCATTCTTGATACCTCGTTAGAAAAGGTCACTAGTACGATCAGCGAGGGGGTTGTGCCGATCGGTGGCGAAGCGGTGGACAGTGGCGTAAAAACCGAATTTGCAAAGTGGTTGAGCCACTTTGCGAAATATGAGCATAAAGGCGAATTTCTCAGCGATGTAGAAGAATGGAAACGCGTTAACTTTCCGCGCCTCTCAGAGTCGTTGCTCGTTTTAATTACCTACTTTTTTGAAACGCTCGTGCCGCGCTTTATTGAGGCGCAGAAGTCGGGCAAAGCCTACAACGGGCAAGTTAACCCTGGGCGCATTGGTAAACGTAAGGACTTTTGGAATCAGCTGAATATCGCTTATCAAGATTTGCGCGTACAACGCGTTTTAAGCCAATTTAAGCAACAAAAGCTCACCACCGTCGAGGGCTTCAAAGAAGCCTTATTCACCGAATTTAACGAGACCAACGCCAATTTGATGAGTGCTGATCCGGTCTCGTTTCCGGGTTTTAGACAGTCCATCGAAAAAGCATTGAACAATGGCACCACGCCTTGCGGTGTGGTGACCGGTCTTGGCACGATTAAGCTCGACGACGCAGGCGCAACCGCCAAAGTGGGCGCTCTGATCTCGAATGTGGCATTCCAAGCTGGCGCATTTGATATGGCGGGGGCCGAAAAGCTTTGC
>CAYOXK010000073.1:0-6469 GCA_964407915.1 uncultured Gammaproteobacteria bacterium | reverse complement strand
GGCTGCCCGTGGTCTGCTTTGTTTCATCCGGCGGCATGCAAACAAAAGAGGGTCCGAGTTCGCTCTTTTCGATGTCGATTGTGAACGATCGCATTACCCATTTTATTGCCGAAACAGGGCTACCCGTCATTGTATTTGGTTTTGGCGATTGCACGGGCGGCTCGCAAGCCAGCTTTGTCACTCACCCACTGGTGCATACCTACTACTTAAGTGGCACTGATATGCCGTTTGCTGGCCGCGTAGTCGTGCCAAGCTTTCTACCCACAATGGCAACCACCTCGAATTACTTAGTTAAAATTCCGGGTGCAATGCAAGGCTTAGTTATTCATCCAATCTATCCAGATTTGGACGAAAAACTGCGCGAGGTAGACCCCAATGTAACAATCCCGACCGACACGGTTGGGCAAGTCATCGAAAAAGTTCTCTCGGGGGTCGCGACGCTTGAGCCTAAAGAGCAGGGACAACAAATTTACCGCGCAGTCGATCTATTAGGCGAAATCAAAACGGTATTAATTCATGCCCGCGGGTGCACCGCTGTAAAACTCATTCGCATCGCTCAACAGCGCGGGTATCGAGTATTACTCGTACAATCTGACCCTGACATGGACTCCGCCGCCTGCGATATGCTGCGCGACAATGACGAAGTGGTCTGTTTGGGCGGACAAACACCGGGCGAGAGCTACTTAAATGGTTTGTCGGTAGTGACCATTGCCCGCAATCGCGATGTAGATGCACTCCATCCGGGTATTGGCTTTTTATCCGAAAATGCCGGGTTTGCAAGGCTCTGCCGCGCCAATGCACTCAATTTTATTGGCCCCAAGGCGTCGAGCATGGACACCATGGGCAATAAATCGAATGCAATCAGCACTGCCATGAGCAACGGTGTACCGGTCGTGCCTGGTTCGCACGGTATTCTAACCAGCGCCGAGGCCACGGCCACAGTAGCCGAAGAAATTGGCTACCCTGTGCTCTTGAAAGCCGTACACGGCGGGGGCGGTAAAGGTATTAAAGTAGTGCGCAGCGCATCCGAAATTAAAGACGCATTCAACAATGTGTACAGCGAAGCGCGCAGTGCGTTTGGCAATGGCGACTTATATTTAGAAAAATTTGTAGAGTCGATGCGCCACATCGAAGTACAGATTTTGCGTGACAGCAAAGGCAATACTAAAGTTATTGGTTTACGCGACTGTACAGTACAGCGCAATAATCAAAAAGTGCTTGAAGAGTCAGGCTCCACCATGTTGCCAAAAGACTTGGAAGACGCGGCCTACGAATGCGCCATAAAATTGGCTGATGCGGTGGATTATTTCGGTGCTGGTACGGTCGAGTTTATTTACGATCTAAACGCCAATACGTTCTACTTCATGGAAATGAATACGCGCTTGCAAGTAGAACACCCTGTAACGGAATGGACCTCAGGCATTTCGATTGTTGGCAAACAATATGAGATTGCCGAAGGCGGCAGCATCGCCGATCTTAAGCCTGTTAATAAGGGCTTCTCGATCGAGGCTCGTATTACCGCCGAGAAAGCGCGCTTAGATAAAAATGGTGATATCGACTTTATTCCAACTCCAGGTCTTGTTACCGAATGTAAATTTCCTGAAGGTGCGCACATCGAAGTAATTGCGGCAGTCACCGAAGGCAAAACCATTTCACCGTTTTACGACAGCATGATCGCGCAGTTAATCGTGCATGGTAAAAATCGTAAGGACGCCATCAAGAAGTTGCTCGAAGCGCTCGATCAAACCGTAATTAAAGGCGTATGCACCAATATCAGCCTGTTAAAACGCATCTTAAATGATAAAACTTTTGTAGGCGGTGAATACGATACGGGCTATCTACCGCGTTTTCTGGCTACTCTGGACAAACAAGAGATTATCGAGGAAATGTCTTATACGGGCGTAGCCAAGGCCGATTCCGACCTCAGCAGCTTACAAATTGCGGGTACCGATGAGCTAAAAGTTGTGTCGCCAATGACTGGTATTTACTACTCAACGCCAGCGCCGAGTGAACCCGAGTTCGCGAAAGTGGGCGATCGCGTCAACCTGAGTCAAACGCTGTGTCAGATCGAAGCGATGAAGCTGTTTACGCACATTTCGCTATCGAGTGTGCTCGGCTCAGGCGAGATCTTTACCGCCGATGGCGAGTACGAAGTGGTAAGGGTGAATCAAGCGAACAATGCGCAAGTCAATACAGGCGATTTACTGTTTGTGGTCAAGCCCGTTAAACGGCGCTAACTGACGACTTACCTACCGACGCTCTAGGCAGTGAAAAAGACGCTCTAGGCAAGTTCAACAAGACGCGCTCTAGGCAAGTTCAACAAGACGCGCTCTAGGCAGTTTAACAAGACGCGCTCTAGGCAGTTTAACAAGACGTTCGCCGACCACTATTGGTTAGTTACGAGTGATTGACCGGTGTACGTTTTGAGCACGTCCACCGGCACGTTGTCTCCTACCGTATAACTCAAGACTTTACTGATATGCGTGTAGGGGCGACCTGATTCAGCGTGCCATTCATTAAACGCTTCTTGTATCTTTTTAAGATCTCGTTGCGCGGTGGCACGCGGATCAATTTCTACGCCATTCGCAATCAGCGCAGTCACCGTATCGCCGCTCGTCACAAAGCCATCCTTGCCCGTAAAACGAATAAACCACTGAGCTGTTTGGCCACCCAGTCGGGCTCCGTTAGTCTTCAAATACTTCATAAGACCGACTTGATCACTGGCAGGATACCCGCTAAAAAAGGCCGCAAAACTGCCATGCTCCTGCGCCACGGCTTCAATCATTAGCGCATTCTCAAACACGGTCTGAATCTTTTGCCAATTACGCACAATTCGCGTGTCCTCCAGATAAGCCTCCCATTCCTCTGGCGATTTAGTCAGTAACTGCGCAAGATCGAAGCCATGAAAAGCCTCTTCAAACCCCGGCCATTTAGCCGAGATAACGCGCCAATGAAAACCAGCGTTAAATACACAACGAGTCATCTGCGCTAAGTAACGATCATCCGCCACCTGCTTAAGCTGCGCGGGCGTCGCGACGGGAGACAACAAGCTCTCTAAGGTCTGCACACCACCCTTGCGCTCAGCGGCAGCCGCATAAATCAATTCAAATTTCTTCATGTATCTCCAAACCAGTTAGCCAACAGCCAGACGTAAACTAGCGGAGTTTGGCGCTAAAGGCTAGAGGCAAAAAATCGTGGCGGGAGCCCGCTTGTACCCATGCATTAAGGTACACATGCACACCAAGCCAGTTAGCCTCGGCAACTCTTATTGATTCGATCAAACCTGAGGACCTATCGCGATAGCCCGTATAACGACCATTGGCAAATCAAAGCAGTCGTGTTGAGCTCTTGTGGTGGTTTTGCTTACGGAGACTTAGATCCAGCGCAACCATAGAGAAAATACCTTAGTTAGCAACTACAGTCTTGGCCTAAGTCTGTCTACTTAACGTCAGTTACTACCGCTAGCATCAGTTGTTTCAGCAACGACCGGCATATACGGGCCAGGGGGAAGACCAATCGATGGCGCGTAAAATAGCTGACTGTTTGCCATCCTTGCCACGTTCGGCGAATGGTCAAACTTTTTGCTTAAAATTTGACCCACCACAGCGCCCACGACCGCCCCCAGTAAGCCTGCTTGATTATTTTGATTAGGGTCATACTGAACTCGTGCAGAGCCATTCCATAAGAGGGCTTCCGTATTGGCATCTATTAGCTTTGCATTAATGTCGACTACAGTTACTGAAGCCAACACCGCATACTTTGTACCCCAATCATTAATGGTGATATACATAACCGAGTCGGGGTTAATGATTTCCTTTAACTTAGCCATCGGAATTTCATGCATCTCTGCAGATGATGCTAAACCATTCTCTAACATGAGTTGGTTTACTACTTCTACAGGAAATATATAAAACCCACGCTCTGCCAATGGTTGCGTGACGGTCGATAAATAGATCGGAATCGCGTTTACATCCACCGAATTATTTAATGGTGGCAACACTAATATTGATTGTGGTTTGTGCTCCAAAAAAGCTGAATAGTCGTAAGGCTCAACGGTCGCGCATCCGCTAGCAACTACAAGAACAACGAAGCTTAAAACTAAATGTAATGATTTTTTCATTGCGATACCTCATCGGCGCGAGCGCGGTTCAGCAAGCCCTCAACAAAGTGCCGTGACTCAGGAAACAATTCCATTTCTCTACTAAACGCTTGCTCGCCCGCCACCACGTCATCTATCGCAAAATAGAGATAGCCTAAATGTGCGTAGAAGCCGGGGGGAATTAGTTGCCCGTTCTCCTGCGCTTTGACAATGTCGGCATTGAGCTTTTCGATCTTGTCGGCGGGGGTTAAAGAGCCTGGTTCTTGGTGCTCTTGTAGCATCAATGGCTCATACTCTCCCCAATAATACAAAGTGGGCTGTGGCGTAACGCATGCCGATAAACTCGTAATGAGAACCAGCATAATCAACAATCGTTTCATATTTAATATCTTTAGCTTGCTAGCCTTTAGTGCCGCGTTGACGAACGCCAGAACACGACTAATAAGTTCAAACTACCGTGCACTTCTAATCAAAAATCTTAAAATAACTTTGAGCATCACACAGGAATAGGATTAGCTCATTCTTGGCCAAGTAAGAGAATGTCAGGCTCTATCAATTCCTTATCTACTGAATCGACCACTCTTGCTGCTCTAAGCCTTCTACCAAGCGATTTACAGCCTCAGTAATCGCCAAATCAAGTACCTTGCCATTTAAGGTGCTATCGTAGCCAGCCGTGCCGCCGGTGCCTAATACTTCACGATTTTTTAGCTCGTAGACACCTGCTCCTTGGGCCGAGTAGACAACTTCAGATGTCGTAACATCTACAACTTGCAAAGCGACTTTAGAATAGGCGCTTTGAGTCTTGCTACTGCCAAGTATTCCGAATAGTTGTTGGTCGCCTGTCACTTTGCGACCGAACTCAGTGACGTCGCCAGTTATTACGTAGCGCGCGCCCTTAATATTCTGCTGAGTGTTTGCGAACGCACTTTCCTGTGCTATTTCATCCATGTTGCCGCGATCCATTACTGAAAATCGACCAGTCTGTTGCAGGTGTGTGCTCAAAATTGTTTTAGCTTGTGTTGTGAGTCGATCTGAGCCGCTAGCAAACAGACCGTTTTGATATGTTGAACGGTTCTGAAACTTCCCTACGATGAGAGGATACTTAGGCCCTTGGTAACTCGACGCCGTACTCTTAGATTCGACTGCGGTAGGTTCAACCGTAGAGTGGCTCTCTGTGGTAGCACATCCGGTAATAAACAAGCTGCTTAACAGCAACAAGATAAAGCTCAATTGATGTGATTTCATATTTTTCTGCGGTGTAAAAAAAACTCAGTGGATGCTTCCATAACTATCTAGAAGACAAATTAAAACAACTGCGGAGCGAGGGTATCAACTAATAATTTGATCATAGCGCGCAGCATCATGGTGAGCAATTCAATTGTTTCTAAATTCCAAGCGTTGGAAAGCAGCAGGAGTAAAGGGTTGTTGTATTGAAGCGAAAAACAAGACAATGAAAATGTCACCAACTGGCCGCAAAAATCACATAAAAGGGACTATTCTGGTGTTCTATGTGGGGGTGCAGCCGTACTCGTAACACACGTAGCGGCTCCCGATAAAGGCAAGCGTGGCAACTGCGTGACCAATGATTGCGCATTTTGGCTGACCGAGCTGATTCTACTATTATCCCTAGTATCAGCACCGAAGACGACCACATACAAATGCTGTGGCCGCGCTAGACTAAAAAGGCACGACAACATAAATGTAGTCTAAGCACAAAATGTCTTTATGCTTTATTTTTCTGACGTATGCAGAACTGATTTCGAACACCGACTTTGGGTTCGGTTCGTCAAATAAGGATCACTCCTAGTTAGTAACCGCCTCTAAAAAAACCGCTGCTGGTTAATCCAACAGCGGTTCTGTTTCAATGGCAGCGTGTGCGCCGAATCTACACGAACAGGAACTTGTCTTCGTCGATCAACATCAGTGACTCCAAGCCATTTTTAATGGCCGCTTCATGCCCCAATGTTCTAGGCATGATGCGCTGAAAGTAGAACTCAGCTGTGGCTATTTTGGAATGATAGAAATTGGCGTCGCCCTTACCTTCCTTGATTTTGCCTTCAGAGATAATGGCCGCTTGTGCCCAAAAATAGGCAACCGTTACGTAGCCAGCCATCATCAAGTAATCCACCGCAGCGGCATTTACTTCGTCGGTATTCTTCATAGCTGACCAACCAATTGAACGCGTGAGCGATTGCCACATTTTGATGTATGGCTTAAGGGCTCGGGCATGTTTGTTCCAACGATTGGCTTTTACAAAGTCGTTCATCTCGTCCATGAGGGGTTTGAGGGCGCCGCCACGGGTACCGAGAATTTTTCGACCCAGTAGGTCTAAACCTTGAATACCCGTTGTACCTTCGTACAACTGTGATA
>CAYOXK010000072.1:0-14194 GCA_964407915.1 uncultured Gammaproteobacteria bacterium | reverse complement strand
ACGCTGCGTCATTATTGATAAACTGCCGTTTGAGTCGCCGTTTGATCCCGTGATTAAAGCGCGGTTACGCGCCATGGAAGAACATGGCGAAAACGCATTTATGGGGCATCAAGTGCCCCGAGCGGTGATCACTTTGCGGCAAGGTGCAGGGCGTCTCATCCGCAGTGCTAGCGATCGAGGTGTGCTTATGATCTGTGACAGCCGTTTACGCACTACGCATTATGGCCGCGTATTTTTAGACAGCTTACCGCGTATGCGGCGCAGCACAAGCGAAGATAGGGTGTGCGGGTTTTTAAATGCACTGCGCCAAGCCGCTGACCAAGGTTCGCCAAGCGAAGCGCACGCCGTTGAGTCTGCCGCAACCGTGGATGATCTAGACAGTCCAGCACCTTTACATAGTCCAAAGGCTGAAGGCGATGATTCAACCCCAAACAAAACTGCGAAGCCGCGTAAAAAGCGGCAACAAAAATAGACCTTATGCAAAATATACTAGCAATCGAGACATCTACCGCAGAGTGTTCCGTGGCTCTGCAGACAGCGTCTGGGCTCTGTTATGCACGTTCGCGCTCGGGTAGCACTATTCATTCGCAGGTGGTCTTACCATTGGTGCACGAGTTGCTCGAGGCGGCTGGACTGCATTTAACGGATGTGACCGCGATTGGTGTGTGCCGAGGACCAGGGTCCTTTACTGGATTGCGTATTGGGATTGGCGTTGCACAAGGGATGGCTTTTGGTGCGGGGCTACCTATGTTTGGGTTTTCGAGTTTGGATGTGCTCGTAAATCAGCAAACTGATCTTAGCGCATTGCTGGAGGCGCAACCCCCTAAACTCAGCGGTCATGCGCGGGCTAACACGACATTGGTGTTGGCTGCGCTGGATGCGCGCATGCAAGAAGTTTATTGGGCGAGCTATTTGCTTGATGCTAGCGAGACTGCCTCACATGAACAACCTTTGTTGAGTGTGGCGCAGGTGGCCAAGCCAAGTGAACTAACGCTACCGAATGATGATTCTATTGCGTGCGCGATAGCCAACGGTCAGGTGCGGCTATTAGGTAATGCATGGTCGGTGTACCCCGAACTGTTGACGCAGCTCAACTTACCGACCACGGCCATACCCAACCCTGATGTCGCAATACTAAATTTCCCCAGTGCAATGGGTTTAATTAAGTTGTATGAGCAAACGGACGATAAGTCGGTATTACTGGAATCGGCCAGTGATTTTGCGCCGCTTTATGTGCGCAACAATGTGGCGGCTAAGCCAAAGCCTTCGGTACACACGGGCGCGAACGTCCTGTGAGCGTCCTGTGAGTGAAATATCAATAATTGCGAAGTGATGTGGGGCAGTATAAGTCGACCAAATCAGCTTAACAGGTTACGTCAAACTGACGCGCCGCGATGAGTCGGTTATTGATTTTAATTTCAACGTCCCATGTTCCAACAAATTCTTCTAAACCGGCGGCCGGATTAAGCCACGAAATAAGCGCGGCGCCCGTGGCAGGCGATAGCTCTAGCCACGCCCAAAGTTTGGTTTGCCCCGACTCACTGACTCCGAATGAATATTGAGTGTGTTCGCGTACATTTCGCGAAGGGTCAATCCATTTAACCCCTAAATGATGTTTACCGGCTGGATATTCGCTAAGCTCAAGCACCGTAAAGATCGGCTCAGTGCAATCAAAATCCGATTGCTTGTCAGGGCTTGGGCCATTGTCGGCGCCCATGGGTGCAAAGTAAGCGCGAATGACGGCGTTTTCCGCTGAGCGTGCTGCCGCGTTTTGCTCCGCGGCTGCAAGCGCATAAGACCCGCCGAGTGCTGTGACCCCACAACATATCAGCAAGGCTCTTAAATGATTACGGTAGTTGATGCGCATATTTAAACCTTTGTTAAAACAGCGACTGGACACGGCCTTGCCTAACATTTGCACGAGTGTCTAACCGTCGTCTATCTGCGAACTAGATTAATCACGCCACTACCGGTCGGATTGCTGCATTGGTTGCCACTGGTAACATAGGTGCCATCTAGATTGTTGCCGTTGTTTGACTGCGTCATTTGCATGTTAATGCTGCCTTCGGTTACCGTGCTGCCCGAACGGTTAGACTCCGATTGATCCGCGGTTATGGATATCGAGAAGCCACTGATGGATGAGCTACTAATGATCGCGTTGACTAAACAGTTTTCGCGTTCAGAATCAAAGATCATATTGCCCGACACTTCTGTACCATCAGCGTTTTCGGCAATGTTAAGCGTTATCGTGCCGCTCTGAGTGTCAGGTGTGTTGTTAAAAGTACCGATATAAACTCCCGTAAAACTAATTGGAGTGGGAGAAACGGTAGTGCCGCTGCTGCATGCTGTTAGAGCGACAACAAATGCGATGAGTAAAGGATTAATCTTTTTCATAGTGATGGTCTATAGCAGTGGTCTATAGCGGTAATTAAGGTCCGATTGCAGGGTAGGCGATTAAATTCGGTTCAATGATAATTCGAATGTATGAACGAATTAGTGTTACGTTAACTTATTCTAAATTTTTTTTAAACCTTAAGTTTAACTAATTGTCTTAAGTTGTTGTAGTAAATAGATATTTGTGAATCGAGTAAATTGGGTGATTGCGCAAATCATAGGACAGTGCAGTCTAGCAAACAACTATTAAAATTGGGGTTCTGACGCATATTTTTGCGGGGTTTAACTATTTGCGCTCAAAACTTTTGTTCAGGTTCTAGCTTTTTCAAACGTGCCACATGCACCGATGTGTCGCGAGTTTGCACGATTTCGATCACATAGTCGCCAACCTTAAAGCAAGTGCTTGGCTGTGGAATGGCTTCGAGCACTTCAGTGATCAGGCCGTTAAGCGTTTTGGCGCCTTGCAGTGGTAGCTGCCAACCGAGCTCGCGATTGATGTCGCGCAGATAGGTACTCCCGCGAACCATGTAGCTGCCGTCAATTTCAGCAATAATATCGAGGTTGTTGTGGGGCGTGAGCGAAGTGAATTTGCCTACAACCTCCTCTAGTATCTGCTCTAAGGTTACTAAGCCTTTAATATCGCCGTACTCATCGACCACAATTCCAAAGCGTCGCCGTTGTTCTTGCAAGTGTGTTAGAGCGTGCGTAATCGAGCTATTTTCGGGTATAAAATAGGGCTCGCGAATCATTGCTAACATTGTGTCTTTATTAAAGTCACTCATTTGCGAGAGGTAAAACATTTTTCGAATGTGGGCGACACCGATAAAGTTGTCCATATTGCCGCGATACACTGGTACGCGAGTGTGATGGGAGGTGGCGAGTTGCTCAACTATCTCATCCCAATCGTCTTCAATGTCAATGGCTTCCATGTCGGCGCGCGGCACCATAACGTCTTCAACTTTAACTTGTTCCATCTCCAAAATGCGCAGCAGCATTTCTTGATGCGAGGCGTTAATCAATGTGGCTGATTCGCGCACTGCTGTGCGCAACTCCTCGCTTGAGAGGGCGTGATCTTGGGTTTGCACGCTAACGCCAAATAGCCGCAGAAATCCGTTGGAGAAAATTTTAACCAGCGTTACAAATGGGCTCAACGCCACCTGCAGAACCGCTAGCACCCAACTGGCTGGAAACGCGATCCGCACTGGGTTAATCGCCGCCAGCGTTTTCGGGGCTACTTCGGCAAATATCAATACGACAAACACAAGTAGAAACGGCGCATAAGCAAGGCCCGCATCGCCAAACAAGCGCAAGCCGATGATGGTAGCCAATGTGGTTGCTGCGATATTGGCAACATTGTTGCCAAATAGAATTGTGCCCAGCAATCGGTCCGGCCTGTCGAGCAGTTTAAGAACCAGCCGAGCGCTACGACTGCCCGCATCTGCTTGACTGCGGATACGATAACGGTTTACGGCCATTAGCGCAGTTTCGGATGATGAGAAGAAGGCAGAAATGAGTAACAGCACAAACAGTGCGATACCCAATATTTCAATGGGGACGTCGTTCAATGTTTATTCACGTCTTAGATAGTGATCATCGACCTAGATCGATCTGAGCGGATAAGTGTATCACTACTACTATGCGGGCGCGTATAGTAAAATGGGCGGCCATAAAAGGGAACCGCATAGTTAGCGAAGAGCACTGTTGCTGTTGGCTTTAGCATGAGTGAGCCTAATGGAGGCGAAGTTAAGAGCGCCTTGACGCCATCTCTCGCCAGTCTTTTAGGCGATGGCGAGCATTAATGTTAAAGCGATTTTAGTCTTGCTCCCAGCTGAGCAACCACCGCCCCTGAACGAGTCCCACAATTAATCCCAAAATAAAGGAGTTATCGTGTTAGCAGAATACCGAGCACATGTTGCAGAACGCGCAGAAATGGGTATTGTTCCCGCGCCCCTGAACGCTGAACAAGTCGCTGACTTGATCGAATTAATAAAGAATCCACCCGCAGGGGAAGAAGAGTTTTTATTGGAGCTGTTTACGCATCGTGTGCCGGCAGGGGTAGATGAAGCCGCTTATGTAAAAGCCAGCTTTTTGGCGGCGATTGTGGCAGGTGAAGTTAGCTGTGACTTGATCTCCGATGAGCGTGCCACCACGATACTTGGAACCATGCTCGGCGGTTACAATATTCAGCCGTTGATCCAAGCTCTAGACAACCCTAAGCTTGCTGATGAGGCGGCTGAGAGCCTCAAGCACACTTTATTAATGTTTGAGGCCTTTTACGATGTAAAAGATAAAGCTGATCAAGGCAATAAATGGGCGCAGGGAGTGTTGCAGGCATGGGCCGATGCAGAGTGGTTTACAAATCGCCCCGTGGTGGCCGAGAAAGTAACCGTCACTGTTTTTAAAGTACCGGGTGAAACCAATACGGATGACCTGTCCCCCGCGCCTGACGCGTGGTCACGCCCCGACATTCCATTACATGCACTCGCCATGTTAAAGATGCCACGGCCGGGTTTTGACGTGAATGGCAACCCCTTGGCGAAAATTGAAGAGCTAAAAGAAAAGGGTTTTCCAGTCGCGTATGTGGGTGACGTGGTCGGCACGGGCTCTTCGCGCAAATCGGCGACTAATTCAGTGCTCTGGACCATGGGCAATGACATTCCATTTATTCCCAATAAGCGCGACGGCGGTTATTGTTTTGGCTCGAAGATAGCGCCTATTTTTTATAACACCATGGAAGACTCAGGCGCATTGCCGATCGAAATGGATGTAAGCAAAATGGCCATGGGCGATGTTATTGATGTGTTTCCCTATGAGGGCGTGGCTAAGCGACACAATAGCGATGAGGTGATTGCCACGTTTGAACTCAAAACCGATGTGTTGTTAGACGAAGTGCGTGCGGGTGGTCGTATCCCGTTGATCATTGGTCGTGGTTTAACGGCGCGCGCGCGCGAAGCATTGAGTTTGCCGCCGTCCGAGTTGTTCCGGCAAGCAGACCCCGTGAAAGACTCGGGTAAAGGCTTCACACTCGCGCAAAAAATGGTGGGCAAAGCCTGTGGTTTACCCGGCGTGCGCCCTGGGCAATATTGCGAGCCTAAAATGACGACGGTTGGCTCCCAAGACACCACGGGTCCGATGACACGTGATGAGCTCAAAGACCTGGCCTGCTTGGGGTTTACCGCCGATCTAGTGATGCAGTCGTTCTGCCACACGGCGGCATACCCGAAACCGGTAGACGTGCTCACGCACGCGCAGTTGCCTGACTTTATTATGAACCGTGGTGGCGTGTCGCTTAAACCAGGCGACGGTATTATCCACTCATGGCTAAATCGCATGTTGCTGCCCGACACAGTCGGTACCGGCGGCGATTCGCATACGCGTTTTCCGATCGGTATTTCGTTTCCGGCCGGCTCGGGTCTGGTTGCTTTTGCCGCGGCCACGGGCGTGATGCCTTTGGATATGCCCGAATCGGTATTAGTGCGTTTTAAAGGCAAGATGCAGCCTGGCATTACACTGCGTGACCTTGTGCATGCCATTCCCCTGTACGCCATCAAACAAGGTTTGTTGACTGTGGCGAAACAAGGCAAGAAGAATATATTCTCGGGCCGCGTGCTTGAAATCGAGGGCCTGCCCAATCTAAAAGTTGAGCAAGCCTTTGAATTGGCCGATGCCTCAGCTGAACGTTCTGCGGGCGGCTGCACCATCAAGCTCAACAAAGAGCCGATTATTGAGTACATCACCTCGAATATCACCATGCTTAAGTGGATGATCGCCGAAGGTTATGGCGATGTGCGCACCATCACTCGGCGCATAGGCGAAATGGAGAAATGGTTGGCAAACCCTGAGTTACTTGAGGCCGATGCGGATGCGGAATACTCGGAAGTCGTCGAGATTGATCTAGACGAAATTACTGAACCTATTCTATGTTGTCCTAACGACCCCGATGATGCGCGCATGTTGTCCGACATCTTGTCCGACGGTGAGGTTAAAGTGGACGAAGTGTTTATTGGATCGTGTATGACCAATATCGGGCATTTTCGTGCAGCGGCCAAGCTGTTTGAAAAAATGGCTGAGCCAGTGCCAACCCGAACTTGGATTGTTCCTCCCACCAAAATGGATGAAGCTCAGCTTACGGCTGAAGGGCATTACGCAACCTTTGGGCGTTCGGGGGCGCGTACTGAGATGCCTGGATGTTCCTTGTGTATGGGTAACCAAGCTCGCGTTGCGGCTAACTCAACGGTGGTGTCTACTTCGACGCGTAACTTTCCAAATCGCCTAGGCGATGGGGCTAATGTATATTTGGCCTCAGCTGAATTAGCGGCGGTTGCCGCTGTACTGGGTCGCTTACCGAGCGTGAGCGAGTATTTGGAGATCACCAAAAACATCGACACCGTGGCGGATGATATTTATAAATATCTAAACTTTAACGAGCTACCGCACTATCAAAACATTGCTGATCAAGTGGTATTAGAAGGCGCGGCTTAAAGCGTAATTTTAGATCGGTGTTGTTATGGCCCTCGTAAGTCGAGCATTTGCGAGGGCTTTTTAGTTTCACGCACTTCCCATTCTAGGCATAAAACTTTATAGTCATTGCACTGGTGTGGAAGACAGAAGGTCGCTTTATTGAGCATCTTCTGGCTGGGCGATTAGAAAATAAGTTGTGTTTAATGCTTTGTGCACGCAGTTTTTTTCATCTCGCAGGGGTCAACAGTACGGTTACATTTTGCAGTACGACGTTTACGGTACACGAGATTGTTAAGAGGAACTCCTGAGGGCTCCATGTTGACACAGGCATTCACTACTCGCTTTAATCCTTGTTGGTCGCAGTGCTTTTCCCCGCTACTAACAACCCCTACAAAAACACGTGATGCCCTGCGCAGCTTGCACCCTCGCAGACAAGCGGCGGCGATGTTCTCTCGCCTGCTAAGGCAGGCGGCTGTGGCAGTGGGCAAGAGCCTGTTCTTGCTTATGCTCTCAACTAAGGTCGTGCATGCGGCATTCCCCGACGACTTCAATGGCGTGGTGTGGATTGATCCAGCTGAAGTCGGCACTTGGCCGCAAACGGCGGACTTAACGGTGAGTCATGATTCAACGGCATTAAGAGTGTTTAATAGCAAGCGTAATGTTTGGCCTGCAAGGCAACATAGTGATCTTATGAGTAATTGCTGTAATGCGAGCTTGTGGGTGTTTGCGCGCTTCAATGGTGTTTGGCATGCCACTACGTTCGAGTATATGCGCTACGGTCAGGTCGATAAGTTACCGTATGTGGTGAATGGCACGCAAGCGAAGCGGCCACCGTTTTTAACCTCTAACCCGCCGTTTCGTTGGGAGCCGAGACAACGCGAAGTGATTGCCTTTATGGTCAGCGGCATGGCGCGCTTTAACTTGAATAATGTGAATGTGCGCGAGCGCTCCAATGTGTTTTTGTACAAATGGGGCGTTGGTCCCGTTACCGAGATCGATGACGAAGGCATTAGCGATGATCCCCCTGCGCCACCGCCTCCGCCACCCGTTGAGGAGTGCGTAGAGCCCGAACCTGAGAATAATGCGCATGTGTACTCTGGGAATGTTATCGCAGACCTAGTGCTAACTACGCCAGAGGGCCCATTACCGCTTCGGTTTAATGAGCCAACCACGATTACCGTGCGCGACGACCGCAGCTTGGTGATGCAAGTTGATAGTGAGCAAATGCTGGCGACGGTGCAGCCCAACGGTAACTTTAGCGGAAGCTTTAATCTAGAAGGTAATCTCGGCTCGCTGCAATGTTATGTCTTGGTTGCTGTCTCGGGCAATGTCAACGGTAAGTCGATTACAGGTACCGGCAGTGGTGCCGATGCGTGTGGGCCCTATTCGGCGGTGCTTAGCGCCACCTTTAGTGCCAATTCTGCAACCGAGCCCAGCTATCTAGACGAACGGCCGCCTGTGCCTAAACTCTGTGTGCCCTCGTTAGCGCCGATCCACGACTTGTTGTTGGAGAAGGACCCGGCTTAAGGTGGGTTACTAGGCGCGGCTGTTATTAGGTGAGCGCTTATTTCTCGGTGAGCAAAGCAATTTGACTATTCGCTATGCGACTCTTTGCGCACAGCGAATAGTGCATAAATGATATTGCTGAGCGATATACGCGCTATGGCTAAATGTCATGCTTGCCTACACTCTATCTCGCACTGCGGTGATTATACTTTGCCCATAAAGTCTTAGACCAACCTGTGCGGAGGTCTGTTATGGGCCTAGATCCAACCCTTGTAGAATCGAACTTACTTGATCCATTTTTATTAGCCCGAATTCAGTTTGCGCTGAATATCAGTTTTCATATTCTGTTCCCCACCATCACCATAGGCCTAGCCTACTTTCTACTGTTTTTTCGCATCCGTTACACCCAAACAGGCGACCCGCATTGGGATTACATTTATGCCTTTTGGGTGAAGATTTTTGCGCTCACCTTTGCATTGGGAGTGGTCACGGGCATTGTCATGAGCTTTCAGTTTGGCACTAACTGGCCTGGATTTATGGAACAGGCGGGTAATATTGCCGGACCGCTTTTAGGCTACGAAGTACTCTCCGCATTTTTCTTAGAAGCGTCCTTTTTAGGCATTATGTTGTTTGGTCGCCAACGCGTATCTAATCGAGTGCATTTGATTGCCACGTCGATGGTGGCCTTGGGTACCACGCTGTCAGCGTTTTGGATACTCAGTTTAAATTCGTGGATGCAAACCCCAACGGGCTACACGTACGACAATGGCGAATTGATTGCCGCCGACTGGTTAGCGGTTATCTTTAATCCCTCGTTTGGGTATCGCTTTACCCATATGTTCCTTGCCAGTTTAATCACCGCTGCGTTTCTGGTAGCTGGAATAAGCGCTTGGCGCATTCTAAAAGGAGTAGGTGGGCCTGGCACACGTAACGTGCTTAAAGTGGCTATTATGAGCGCTGCGATTCTTACTCCCGTACAAGTCTTTGTGGGTGACTTGCATGGATTGAACACCCTTGAGCATCAACCGGCAAAAGTCGCCGCCATGGAGGGTGTGTGGGAAACGCAAGCAGGGGCGCCGCTCACCTTCTTTGGCATTGTGGATGAAGACGAACGTACTACCCACTTTGCCGTAAAAATTCCTCAGCTTGCGAGCCTTATCCTTACTCACGATCTGAATGGAGTAGTGCAGGGCTTAAATGATTTTATGGGTGAACATCCGCCCGTTGCGCCCGTCTTTTACGCATTTCGAGTTATGGTAGGCGTGGGTATGTTAATGCTTCTAGTGAGCTGGTTATGTTCGATTAAGCTATTGCGCGGACGAGAGTTGGGCAATACGGGACTAAAGATCCTTGTGGGCATGACCTTTGCGGGATGGGTAGCCGTACTTGCGGGCTGGTATGTTACCGAGATTGGCCGCCAACCGTGGGTTGTGAACGGCTTGATCCGCACGGCTGATGTAGTGGCCGACCATCCGCCGGGCGTTTTGATCGCGAGCCTCACAGCCTATGTACTGATCTATGCCTTTTTACTTGTAAGCTACATCGGCTCGCTGTTCTATATGTCGAGCAAGCCTGCTATGTCGTTGCAGAGTGTGCCCTTGCATGAGTACAACCTTAAGCCCAATGGGGGTGCGTGATGGAATCGTTACTGCCGGTCATTTTTGTGGCCATTATGGGACTTGCTCTATTGCTGTACGTGATCCTAGATGGTTACGACCTAGGCGTGGGTTTGCTATTACCACTGGGCAATGAGACCGAAAAGGATCTAATGATTGCCTCCATTGGTCCATTCTGGGACGCTAACGAAACCTGGATCGTCTTAGGTGTTGGGGTGTTGTTGATCGCTTTTCCCGCGGCGCACGGCATCATTCTCACGTCTTTGTATATACCCGCAACCATCATGCTGCTCGGCCTTATTTTGCGCGGTGTGGCGTTTGACTTTAGAGTTAAAGCGGGCTCGCACCGCAAAGCAATGTGGAATCGTTTGTTCTTCGTAGGGTCGCTCGTAGCGGCCAGTGCTCAAGGATGGATGCTGGGCTCATACATCACAGGACTCGAACACACCCAGTTAAATATTGTGTTTTCAGTACTGATCGCGGTGTGCCTGCCAGCCTTGTATTGCGTGCTCGGTGCTAGTTGGTTAATGATCAAAACAGAAGGTACGTTGTTTTTAAAAGCGGCTCGCTGGGCCAAGAATAGCATCACACCGATGGCGGTCGGATTACTGCTCGTGTCGATCGCCACGCCGTTGGTCAGCAGCGTAATTGCCGATCGCTGGTTTCAACTGCCGCAGTTTATTGGATTGCTGCCTATTCCAATTACCTCAGCAATCGCGCTGGTTTTATTGTACACCTTGCTAAATCGCACCCCAGAGCGGTTGGTTAACACTAACCCATGGATGATCTTTTTGTGCCCCGTGGTGATTTGCGTAATGGCCGCACTGGGGCTTGCCTACAGCATTTTTCCCGACATCATTATTGGTCAGATGACAATTTGGGAAGCCGCCGCGCATCCTAGCTCACTTAAGTTTACGTTGGTGGGGGTAGTCATTGCTTTACCGTGTATTTTTATTTACACGATATTCGTGTATCGGGTGTTCTCCGGTAAAGCCTCGGAATTGCGGTACGATTGATCGTCTAGCTTTTAGACCGTCGCGATGTAGACCGAATTAGTCGACTCGCCCCCGGAGTAGGGGTTAGGAAAGCGTACAACTTCAGCGGATACGTCGCTGAATAGTGCTTGCAAGTGGGCCATAAAGTCAGGATCGGGTAGGTCGTTCGACCATAAGCCAAACACCCCACCTTTTACGATTTTGCGCGCCATAGCGGTTAGTGATTCCCGCGTATAAAAATGTTGATTTGAGTCATTCAGCCAATGTTGGGGGGAATGATCAATGTCCAGCAGCACGGCGTGCACGGGTTGGTCATCGAAAAAGCCCGGCTTGGCATCACTGGCCACAGTGAAAAAGTCGGCAAGACACAGCTCGCAACGCGGATCATTCATTAAAGCATTGCCAATGGGCAGTAGGCCGTCGCGATGCCATCGAATCACAGGTTCCATTACCTCAATCACCCGCAGACTCGCTATCTGTGGGTAGGCTAGCGCGCGCAGCGCTGTGTAACCGAGTCCAAGCCCACCGACTATGACGTTCAAATCTTGCGCGTGGCCATTGATCAATAGTTGCTCGATACCCAGTTGGCTCAATTGCTCTTCGGCCTCTACAAACAGGCTCGACATCAAGAATTCCTCGCCCAGTTTCACTTCGTAAATAAGTTTGTTGTCTAAGCGCGGCTCTGTGCGTCGACGCAAACTGATCTCGCCAAACGGCGTAACGGCAAAGTCAAGTTCTTCAAAAATGGGGAGCAAGGATCACCTGAAGAGGTAGGGAAAGGCTCCCTAATATAGCAGTTCAAGGCCATTAGAAATCATTAGGCCTACAAAATGAACGGCATTCGCACTGGAGATTAGGCGGTAAAACTAAGATTTTGTGTTCATGCCACCATTCACTCAGTTGTCTTATTTGTGAAAATAAAGCGAACGCTCGTTCTTTTTTAGTGCTAGAATTGTGCCATGCACGGACTCTCATCACTAGCGCACGGTTTAAACAGTACCGCTTCTTTACAAGTGGATACGCGTTCGTACCCGCATTTTCTACGTACGTTTCCACTGCAGGGCGAAGCCCTGTATGCCACTTTGTTTAAACGCCATAGCGGTATTATTCAAACGCAGAAAGAGAGATTTGCCGTCGCCAACTTAGAAAGGATTCTAACGGCGACCTTTGCAATATCCGCTAATTCTGGATTTAGCCGCATGTCTTTACGCGATTTGTCCAGTGCTACCAAGATGAGCATGGGCGCCATCTATTCTTGCATAGCACGCAAAGAAGACATTGTGCTGATGGTGGCTGACATCGTACGTTTGAGCAGCCAGATGACGCGCGACCACGCCAACGAATCCGATTCGCTGTGGATGCAAATCGAGCAGAGTATTCGGTTCCACCTGTACGCTAGTACGGTGTTACAACCGTGGTACTTTTTTCTGTACTTCGAAACGCGCAGTTTGCCGCAAGATCAGCAACGCGCGTCTACGCGCATCGAACTCGATGCCATCGATAATTTCGCCGGCTTAATAGAAGCGGGGGTGGCGAGTAAGCAGTTTAAAGCCGAAAACCCGCGAGCCATTGCCAATTCTATCGTTGTACTGCTCGAGGATTGGTATTTAAAACCTTGGAAAACGCAGTTACAAAATAGCGCCACGCAGACCGACCAAGAGCGCGACAACATCATTGAAGCTTACTACTCCGACCTAATCAACATGGTTAAGTCACTGGTGGCGGTGAGCGCCTAAACGCCGAGTGTTGAGCACTCACAATTGACAACTGAAAACATCCTACATTTGAGGAACATCATGAACTACAAAGTCCCCTTAAAAGACATGCATTTTGTCGCAAACGACGTTTTAGACATGCCGACCCACTATGCACGCTTTGCCAAGGGTCATGCGGCAGACCCCGACACGGTTAGCGCCATTTGGGAAGAAGCGGCTAAGTTTTGTGAAAATGAATTAGCGCCGCTTAATCGCGTTGGCGATGAAGAAGGTTGTACTTGGAAAGATGGCGAAGTAACCACGCCGACCGGCTTTAAAGCCGCTTACGACAGTTTTGTAGAAAATGGTTGGCCGTTATTAGCGTGCCCTGAAGAATACGGTGGGCAGAATATGCCTGAGTCTATTGGTTTGGTGTTTATGGAAATGATGATCGCCACGAACCACAGTTGGAGTATGTATCCTGGCTTGAGTTCTGGAGCGATGAAAACCATCTACACGCACGCGCCCGAGCACCTTAAAAAACGTTTTATGCCACCCATGGTAGAAGGTAAGTGGACGGGCACCATGTGCCTAACCGAGCCGCATTGCGGTTCTGATCTGGGCATGCTTAAAACCTCTGCTACGCCGGATGATCAAGCGAGCGAAGAGGGCGTTTACAAACTGAATGGCAGTAAGATCTTTATTTCGTCTGGCGAGCATGATCTCGCTGACAATATTGTGCATATCGTACTCGCGCGCCTTCCCGATGCACCTAGAGGCATTAAAGGTATATCGCTGTTTTTAGTGCCTAAGTTTAATGTGAATACTGATGGCAGTTTGGCTGACCGCAATGGAGTTCGATGTGGTTCAATCGAAGAAAAAATGGGTATTCACGGTAACTCGACCTGCGTGATTAATTTTGATGATGCACGTGGCTATTTAATCAGCGAGCCGCACAAGGGTATGCGGGCGATGTTTACTTTTATCAACGAGTCACGCCTTGGTGTGGCCATGCACGGTCAAGCGCACTCGGAAGTCGCGTTTCAAAAATCGCTTGCTTATGCACGCGATCGACTGCAGTTTCGCGCTAAAGAACGCGTTAACCCAGACAAACCAGCCGACCCGATCATTTATCACCCCGACGTAAGGCGCATGATACTCACCCAAAAAGCGTTCAGTGAGGGCGGCCGCATGCTCAATATGTATTGCGGTAAATTGGTTGACGTAGAGCAGGCTAAAGACCTGCCGAGCGCCGAACGCGAAGAAGCCGAGACGCTGCTCGCGATTTTAACGCCTATCGCAAAGGGCTTTTTATCAGAGACGAGTCTAGAAACCACCAATTTAGGGATTCAGGTGTTTGGCGGCCACGGCTTTATTAAAGAGTGGGGTATGGAGCAGTACGTTCGCGATGTTCGTATTTCACTGATCTATGAAGGCACCAATGGCATTCAAGCACTTGATTTAATTGGTCGTAAAGTCTTACGTGATGGTGGTGAAAAACTCAAAAAGTTTGGCGCAATTGTCGAAG
>CAYOXK010000071.1:0-14416 GCA_964407915.1 uncultured Gammaproteobacteria bacterium | reverse complement strand
CTCTCCAGTTCAATCGATTACTGTAGGATTTTTCTTTTACAGCTAAAAAGCATAACGAAACAGTAAATCTGCTATGCCTAAAAAAGCTGGAGAAATCCAGAAACCCGGAATTGAGGTTCTGGCACTCTTGTTGTGAAACGCAATCAGTCAAGAAAACGTCCACACAAATTGTTTGGCTTAAATTTTAAAAGAGCGTACCCAGAAGACTATCCCGCTTTCACGGTCACTTTGGGTGGGAAGCGCATTATACGCTTCAAACATTCCTCGTCAACTCATTTCTCAATAAAGTTTTGGTCTTGATTTGAGCTAGCAAAAACTGCTTTTTCAAATCATCACCACCGTCGAGGGCTGCGCATTCTAACCGTTTGAGTTACGAGGTCAACCTTTTTCTTTGTTTATTTTTAGACTCGATCAAACCGGCAAAAATGAGCTTAAAAATGCTCGTCTGTGCACGATCAAGACTAAAGATTAAGGTGTCGCGTCTCAAGCGAAGGCGCATTCTACTCATTGAGCGGGCGGGGTCAACCACTATTTCATTTTTTTTACAGCTTTGTTAAAAGGCCCGCCCAAGCTTAAGAAAAATGGGCGGTTTTATGCTTCCGTCGCACCACGTCCGTAGCGATCTTCAAGCCGAATGATGTCATCTTCGCCCAAATAGTCGCCCGTTTGCACCTCGATGATTTCTAGAGTCTCTGTTGCACTTGGATTATGCAGAGCATGCACTTGCCCAATCGGGATATAAGTTGACTCATTGGACGTGAGCTGAAAGGTCGTTTCACCATTTAACACCTCTGCCACACCCGAAACAACCACCCAATGCTCGGCGCGGTGTCGATGCTTTTGCACCGAGAGCTTTGCGCCAGGTTTTACATGAATTCGTTTGACCTGAAAGCGCGGTCCCACATCGATTGAGTCGTACCACCCCCATGGTCGATAGACTTTGCGATGATGACGCACCTGACTGCGATCTTGCTGACTCAAACTCTCAACAAGTAACTTAACATCTTGCACATGCTCCTTACTCGCAACCAATACAGCATCGTCGGTTTCAACGACCACAAGCCCCTCTAAGCCCAGCGCCGCAACTACCTTAGTTTCAGAAATGATGTGACAATTAGTGGAGGCTCTAATAAGCACATCGCCCTTACTCACATTCCCATGCTCATCCTTAGGCGATACATCCCACAAGGCAGACCAAGAGCCCACATCATTCCAACCAACGTCGAGCGGCACAACACACGCATTCTTAGTTTTCTCGATCACCGCATGATCAACTGAAATAGCAGGTAGCGCACTAAATGCCGCGGCATCGATACGCACAAAGTCGTGATCAAACACAACTTTAGTAAATGCAGCACGGCATCCGTCGGCCACTTCGGCAGCATGCTCGGACAGTTCTTGCAAATAATGGGCGGGAGTAAACATAAAGATACCCCCATTCCACAGATAATCCCCAGACTCTAAATAGTGCTGCGCAGTGCTTAGATCGGGCTTTTCATGAAACGCTGCCACCTCAGCAACGCCAGCGTAATCACTAGCGGCGCCAGTTTGAATGTATCCATAACCCGTTTCTGCGGTTAGCGGTTGAACACCAAAAGTTACGAGCTTTCCAGCGGCAGCCGCAGCCACAGCGACATCCAACGCAGCATTGAAACCAACTAAATCTTGCATCACATGATCTGCGGGCATCACCAACAAAACATCGCCTGCAGCAAGGTGCTCAGCAAGAAGCGCGGCAAGACCAATTGCTGGGGCGGTATTGCGCCCCTCAGGCTCTAGTAAAATAAGCGCATCTTGCTGATCAATTTGCATCAATTGCTCAGCCACGATAAACCGATGCTCCTCGTTACAAACCACGATGGGTGAAACGCAGTCTGCGCGGTTAACCACGCGCTCCAAGGTTTGCTGTAGCAGGCTTTTGGTATCGTGCACCAATGGCAGAAACTGCTTGGGATACATGCCTCGTGACAAGGGCCAGAGTCGCGTACCAGAACCACCAGATAAAATAACGGGTCTAATGTTCAACGGATTCCCCCGACGGATAATTACGCAAATCTCCCTTGTCCGCCGATGCAAACCATCGATACGTTTCGGCCAAGCCCTCTTTTAGAGCAATTCGAGGACGCCATCCCAAAGCGTTTAGCCGCGACACATCCAATAGCTTGCGCGGAGTTCCATCTGGCTTGGTCGTGTCAAATTCAATGACGCCAGGATATTCAATCACTTCAGCCAACAAATAAGCCAACTCTTTTATGCTGCAATCTTGCCCCGTGCCCACATTTAAAAATGCATTGGGGCTCGGCGCAGCCCTGTGATACTGATCTGCGGCCAACTGCATCACAAACACGCTCGCAGCGGCGAGATCGTCAACACATAAGAACTCACGCAGAGGGTCGCCCGTACCCCACACCACTACACTTGGTTCCTTATTAATTTTGGCGTTGTGAATGCGCTGCATTAACGCAGGTATAACGTGACTGTTCGAAGCGTGAAAATTGTCGTTGCGACCATACAGATTGGTTGGCATCAATGCACGAAAGTCCACCCCATACTGCCGATGGTAGGCATCGCACATCTTTAGACCTGCTATTTTAGCAAGCGCATAGGCCTCGTTCGATGGTTCGAGCGCCCCCGTCAACAATTCCGCCTCGCGCATTGGCTGAGAGGCAAACTTAGGGTAAATACAGGACGAACCCAAAAACAACAAACGGGACACCCCTGAACGCTTGGCCGCCTGCATGACATTGCACTCGATCATCAGATTGGTATACAAAAAGTCGGCGGGGTAGGTCGCGTTCGCATAGATGCCCCCTACTCTTGCGGCTGCCAAGTAAACTTGATCAATCTGATGATCTGCAAAGAATGCATCTACTTGCGCCTGATTGCTTAAATCCAACTCGGCGCGGTCAGCAACAATGAGCTTAACGGTTGCATCACGCTCTAACTCGCGCACTATCGCGGCACCGACCATGCCCGCATGACCCGCAACGAAAACTCTTGCTCGTTGGCTAGTGGTGTTGCTCCCTGTCTTGTTCGCCATCACGTTCTTGTCTCGATCAAGCTTTGGCAAAACCGCGCGATCACGACTCTTGCCCAGATATAGCGCCATAACCGTGCTCTTTTAGCAGCATGTCGCGTTTCACACCATGTAAATCAGCGGCCACCATTTCGGCACACATTTGCTCCACGGATGTGGTGGGTTGCCAACCCAATTCCCGCATCGCCTTTTGTGGGTCACCAAGCAGTGTCTCAACTTCGGCCGGACGGAAATAGCGGGGATCCACTCGAACCACCGTATCACCAACCGTTAAACCAGGTGACAGTTTGCCATCGACCGATTTAACGCTACCAACCTCAGCGGCTCCCTGCCCCGAAAACTCGATTTCAATACCCAGTTGTTGCGCAGCAATACGCACAAACTCACGCACTGACATCTGCTTACCGGTGGCAATAACATAATCAGCGGCGTGCTCTTGTTGCAGCATTAACCACTGCATATAAACATAATCCTTGGCATGCCCCCAATCGCGCAGCGCATTTAAGTTGCCCAAATACAAACAACTTTCAACCCCTTGCGATATCGCGGCCAACCCGCGTGTAATTTTACGCGTAACAAACGTTTCGCCGCGCCTCGGTGACTCATGATTAAACAGAATTCCGTTGCACGCATACATGCCATACGATTCTCGGTAGTTTACCGTAATCCAATAAGCATAGAGTTTTGCCACCGCGTAAGGCGAGCGTGGGTAAAACGGGGTGGTTTCGGTCTGCGGTACGGCTTGCACCAAACCATACAACTCCGAGGTGGCCGCCTGATAAAAACGCGTTTTGGTCTCAAGTTTTAAAAACCTAATCGCTTCGAGAAGACGCAACGCGCCCAAAGCATCCACATCAGCCGTATACTCAGGAACTTCGAACGATACGGCCACATGACTTTGTGCGCCCAAATTATAGACTTCATCTGGCTGCACTTCCTGCACCAATCTAATCAGGTTAGAGCTGTCCGTCAGATCACCGTAATGTAATATCAGGCGTGGATCTGGGCGGTGCGGATCTTGGTAGATATGGTCGATACGCTCAGTGTTAAATGACGAGGCCCGGCGCTTTATGCCATGCACTTCGTATCCCTTATCAAGCAAGAGTTCAGCTAAATATGAACCATCTTGGCCGGTAATTCCCGTGATGAGTGCTTTTTTCATTTCAAATTAAGGTGCATAACGCGATGGTGAAAGTCTAGGCACTATTGTGGACGAATGCGGCAAAACCTGCGCTTGCCAACTTGCAGAACAAAGGGCTCAGACTCGTGAATGAGCAACCGCGGATCAGCAATTTTTTCGCCGTTCAAGCGAACGGCACCTTGTTGCACCATGCGCATAGCTTCGGATGTGCTTGCGCACATTTGCGCTTGCTTGAGCACGTGTGCTATCGGTTGTGGCTCTGCAAGGTCAAACACAATCTCAGGCATATCATCAGGAATAGCGTTTTTTTGAAAGCGTTGAATAAAGTCCTCTAGTGCAGCTTCGGCCGCTGCGCTTGAGTGAAACCTTGTGATAATTTCTTCGCATAACAGAAACTTTACATCGCGGGGATTTCGCCCTTCTTTTATCTGCTGAACAAAGCCCTCAATCTCGGACATCGGCCGAAAACTCAGCAACTCAAAGTAACGCCACATTAACTCATCCGACACCGACATTAATTTTCCGAACATATCATTGGGTTCGTCAGTTATGCCGATGTAATTATTAAGTGACTTAGACATTTTTTGTACACCGTCTAACCCTTCTAATATTGGTACGGTCAGAATTGCTTGCTGTGGCACATCATAGGCCTTTTGCATTTCGCGCCCCACCAGCAGATTAAACTTTTGATCGGTTCCGCCAAGCTCCACATCCGCGCGCAGTGCAACTGAATCGTACCCTTGCACCAATGGATACAAAAATTCGTGGATGGCGATAGGCTGATTGGCGGCATAGCGCTTCGAAAAATCGTCACGTTCGAGCATTCGTGCCACGGTGTGGCGGGCCGCAAGACGGATCATGTCAGCTGAGCTGAACTGGCTCATCCACTCTGAATTAAACCGAACTCGGGTAATATCAGGATCTAATATCTTAAATACCTGGGCTTGATACGTTTCGGCATTCGCTTTAATTTCTTCCGGCGAAAGCGGCGGTCGCGTAGCACTTTTTCCCGAAGGGTCGCCAATCAGGCCAGTAAAGTCACCAATTAGAAAGGTGACGTGGTGACCGAGTGTTTGAAACTGTCGCAACTTATTGATCAACACGGTATGACCCAAATGTAGATCAGGTGCCGTTGGATCAAAGCCCGCCTTTATTTCCAATGGTCGATCGAGCGCGAGCTTGGCCAACATTTCGGCTTGCGGAATAATTTCATCTGCCCCACGGCTTAATGCAGCGAAGTCATCGCGTACTTTTTGAGAATATTGTTCGGTCACAGCAGGTGTCTCGTTAAAGTCTTAGTCATGGAGTATAACCCCGAATTCAAGCGCGGTATTTTAACGCTTATCAAGCTCTGTTGTAGCCTCAATTGCGTCCAATGCCACAATCATTATAATGTCGCATTGTGGTTAAGCAGGTTTGGACGTGCGCGTGCTTAATTATTAATATTTCGTTTTAAATAGCGCAAAGCCTTGCATCGTTTTTCAGAAGAGGCAAAATCACGTTTCTATTATTGATTAGCGGTTTACGCAATCAATCCGCACCAACGAGCTAATCAAGAAAGTTCAAATAGGAGAATGGAATCATCCCATTATGAATCGCTATAGACAAACACATACACGCCATTGGATTCTAGCCGCCATTATTATTGGTTCAGCTGCTTGGGTAACGCACGCACTCACTTCTCGCATAGGCCATCATGGTAACTGGAGCGTAGATGCGTTAACAAAATACTTCCCCAACTTAGAACGCGCCGCGCGAAGCGATTTCTCGCCTATTAGTGAAGAGCCAAGTCACACGGCGCTGCAATTGTTCAAGCCAGCCGAAGCGAGCGAACAAAGCTCAACATCGGAAGAACCAACATCAACGACGAGCATAGCACCTACACAAACTACGGCCTATGCGCACCAAATAACCTATGAAGTTAAAAAAGGCGACACGCTAGAACGCATATTCCGCAAGCACGAGTTTGATCGCACTTTGCCATTTGTGATCAGTAAGGATCCGGTAGCCAAAGCACTCTCAAAACTCTCAATCGGTAAGACCCTAGAGTTCAATCTTGATGCGAGCAACGAACTCAAGCAAATCGTCTATCCAATCACTGCCCTAGACAAGCTCATAGTCACGGTAGACGGCGCTACAATTGACAGTGCTGTACAAGTGCCACTGGCATACGAAATAGTGCAAGTGCGCAAATCGGGAATCATCACGAGTTCACTCCACGATGCAGCTCTGGAGAGCGGGGTGAGCATTGCCCACATTATGGACATGGTCAGAATTTTTGGTTGGGACATTGACTTCGTCTTAGACATTCGTTCCGGCGATGAGTTCCATATGATCTATGAAGACTTCATGTTGGCAGGCGAAAAAATCGCCGATGGCGCGCTACTCGCGGCCGAGTTCACCACTCAAGGTAACACCTATAGAGCTTTACGATTTGACAATGGCGACGATGAAATAAGCTACTTCGCACCCAATGGTGAAAGTATGCTTGGCACCTTTTTACGCTCACCCGTTGAGTTTAGTCGTATATCATCGCGCTTTGGGCAGCGCAAGCACCCTATTCTTAAAACATGGCGAGCCCACAACGGCGTAGACTATGCAGCCGGACGCGGCACTCCTATTAGAAGCACGGCCGATGGTAAAATTATTCACGCTGGACCCAAAGGGGGCTACGGTAACACCGTAATCGTTAGTCACGCCGGACGCTTTAGCACGCTTTACGCGCACATGTCTGGTTTTGCTAAAGGCATTAAAAGTGGTGCTCGTATCAAGCAGGGGCAAGTGATTGGTTACATCGGAAGTACGGGTTTGGCCACGGGCCCGCATTTGCATTACGAGTTCAGGCTTGATGGCGTGCATCGCAACCCCTTAACCTACAAAACTCCTAAAGCCACTGCAGTAAACCAAGAACGTCGCGCGCAGTTTGATCAGCTAGTCGCTAGCTTCAGTCACGAATTGGATCAGGTTAGATCTGATTTTGCTAGCAACCTAAGCAAAACCTCTATTAGCGACAGTTCTGCGGCATTTGACTCAGTGGGCGGTGGCGGCGCGGAGTAGCCGCCCGCCCGCAAGCCATCGAATCCAACGCACGTGAATTCTCACCATGAAGAGCCTTCAGCCAATGAAGAGCCTTCAGCCAATAAAGAGCCTTCAGCCAAAACGCCCGACGCCCAACCAAGCCAACTAACCTACCTGGGCATGATGTCGGGCACCAGCGTGGACGGTGTTGACGCCGTGCTGGCTAATTTTGCAAGCAATGGAGCATTTAGAGTCATCGCGACCCTATTCGTGCCCTACCCCCAAGATTTGAAAAACTCGATTAACGTTTTAGCCCAGCGCTCGAAGAGGTCAGTAACCCAAGAGGTGAATTTAACGGAAGCCCAACTTAACTCTCATCTGGCTGAATTCTATGCCCAAGTCGCGTTGCAAATTCTGGCCGACAACGGGTTGGAGCCAAAGCACATAGCGGCCATAGCCAACCACGGGCAAACCATCCGCCACGAGCCCAACTCCACACCGCCCGTTTCAGTTCAACTCGGCGATCCAAATATAATTGCCAGTCGCACGGGGATTCGCACAATAGCAAGATTTCGCCAAGCCGACTTAGCACAGGGTGGTCAAGGTGCGCCTTTGATGCCAGCCTTTCATCATCATTATTTCTGTGACGCAAGCGATCGCGTCATTCTGAACATAGGCGGCATTGCAAATGTTACGTGTCTAAGCGCAACGAAAGATCGACCCGTAGTTGGCTTTGATACCGGACCGGGCAACACCTTACTAGATCAATGGATTTTTGCGCAACGTGGAAAGAACTATGACGAGAACGGTCAATGGGCCGCTAGTGGCGAAGTTGATGTGCCGATGCTAGAGACTCTGTTAAGCGACCCCTACTTCGCTCTGACGGCTCCTAAAAGCACTGGCCCAGACTATTTCAACTTAACGTGGCTTGCGGAGCGCATTCCTCACATTCAAATGTTGGCAGAGGTCAATGTACAAGCTACCCTGCTTGAACTCACAGCCGAATCGATTTACCGAGCGACCATGATTCACGTACCAAAAGCGCGTGAAGTATTGGTTTGTGGTGGGGGCGCGCATAATGCGCACTTGATGCAGCGACTGAGTGAGAAGTTTGCACCCAACCTAACAAAAGTGGACACAACAGACCGAGTTGGAGTTCCCGCTGACTGGGTTGAAGCCCTAGGTTTTGCATGGCTGGGCTATTGTTTCGATGCGGGCATTCCCAGCAACTTGCCAAGTGTGACTGGGGCGCGTGCAGAAGTGGTGCTAGGAGAGCAATTTAAAGCAAACTAGGCGCTTCATCGTTGTTATGCAACAACGAATACCCCATCAATTACTTGCGGTACGCAACCCACTACACAAGGTACGGGTTACGCCCAGTTCAATAATATTGCAGTTAACGTGCAAACAACCGGTTAACTGAACCAAAAACTAAGCCGAGAACGACGAACCACAGCCGCACGTTGTGCTAGCGTTAGGATTGTTGATGATAAAGCGAGCGCCATCGAGATCGTCTTTGTAGTCGATTCGCGCACCAATTAAGTATTGAAAACTCATTGGATCAACTAAAAGTCGCACACCGTCCCGATCGACCGCGGTGTCATCCTCTTGTTGCTCTTCATCGAAAGTAAAACCGTACTGAAATCCGGAACAACCGCCGCCTTGCACGTAAACGCGCAGTTTTAGGTTTTGGTTGTCCTCCTCTTGAATCAATTCGGCCACTTTGTGAGCAGCCGATGTGGTGAACTCTAGGGGTGTTGCCACGCCAGCAACTTCTGTTTCGATCATCTCTTACTCCAAATTAAGCCGCAGTCACCCTCTGTTAGAAGGTGACTACCAACGGTTATTACATCTATATAGAGGTTTACGCAGATAATGCAAGACCCTTACAGGCACTTGCAGGCACTCGCACTACCCAAGCGCACCCTTGAAAGTGCCTACTGCGCTTCGGCTTTAACTTTTTCGGGCTTTGCTGCATCAAATTTCGGCGCACTGGTGTCTGACACTAAACTGCCATTGAGCACCGCGCCCAATTCCATTTCGACGGCCTTGTAATGAATATCGCCATTTACTTTGGCATTGGACTGGAGCTCAACATGGCCCGCTGAGACTACGTTGCCTTTTACCGTTCCGTTGATTACAACATGCGGGACATTAATATCACCTTCGATAACGCCGGTCTCACTAATCACCAATGTACCATGACTGTTGTCTTGAGCACTCACATGACCTTTTATAAGGCCGTCAACACGCAAGCCCCCAGTAAACTCGAGGTCGCCTTTAAGCACCGAGCCGGCACCCACTAATGTGTCGATAGTATCTACTGGTTTACTCATTTTATCCCTGTTTCGTTTCATCATTTTAGGTTACACCGCGTCAACGCTACGCCAAACTGCCTCTAAGTAAGTGAATCGTTAGGCAACGAGCGTGTTTCTTAATTGGGAGGCAAGTTTAACTTATCTTGTATTACAAGCGCTCATAATCATGCTAAAAAAACCAAATCACGTCTAACTCAAAAGACCAAGATATCGTCAGTCCGATATGGTGCCGGCATCTAGAGGAAAAGTGCGCGATAAAGACTCTCCGTCAGGTCGCTCTAGAGTTACCGTTAGACGAATACGCGGCGCCGTTTCAGGGGTGATTTCTGGCGCATCAATTGCTCCTGAAACACGTGTAAAGTACTGATAACTCACGCTGCGACCGATTGCTCCGGGCCACTGTCCAATTAACTGCTCATCTAAATACGCCTGCACTCTGAGTTGTCCGCGAATTTGCAGCTTATGCTTAATCGCCTGAACGAGCGTAACATTAAATCCAATTCGACCATCTTGAACAGTATGATCAAGCGCCTGAATAGCGGGACCACTTTGATTATCCTCAGGCGAAATAATGCTCCTATAAAAATCCAAGGTGCTACCTAACACCTGGTTTTTTTGTTCAGAATTAGCGTACGCCAAGCTTATTTGTTTGTACGCTTCCTCTTGAATTTGCATCTGGCGCTCGGCGTAAATAAGATCGTCTTGGGCGCGTCCCAACTGCTCGTTTAGGTCTGATATTTCTTTGCGCAAAGCCTTTTCTTGTGTTCGATGACTACCGTACTGAGCGCTACCCGAATACAGACCAAACCAATAAGCTCCATATAACGCTGCCGATAATGCAAAGATGGCCGTTACGACTATCTGCACCTTAGTTCGACGAGCCATTTTCGGCTTGATACTTAATTCGTTCGTGGATCTTCTAATCATGGCATTTAAACTAATTTACGTGAGGCGGAGTATGACCGATAAATCGCGAGGCCAGTACTGTGGCGCCGGACGAAATGGGGATTGCGTTGTTAAACTTAAATCAGTCTGTATTCAATGATGACATTCATCTAGTATCTAGAACCTGGTGAATTAAAGATACTGCTAAGGTATCTGTGGTGAAGCAAGTAAACCAGTCGTTTCTGCGAATCCGAGCGCAACGTTCATGTTTTGAATCGCCTGCCCGGCAGCGCCTTTCACTAAATTATCGATCACGGATAGAATGACTAGCTTGTTAGAACCGGTCGCCCGATGCACGGCAATTCGACAATAATTGCTACCCTTAACATTTCGAGTTTCAGGATGCTGGCCTAGCGGCAACACGTCCACAAAAGGTTTAGACGCGTAGAACTGTTCGATGGTTGCATGCACGGCTTCAAGCGACAATGTGAGATCCGTTTGATCTGTATAAATAGTGGCATGAATCCCTCTAAGCATTGGAACCATATGCGGAATAAAGGTTAGTTCTACGGGTTGCTTAGAACAGGTATTAATACTTTGCAGTACTTGTGTGATTTCTGGATGATGTCGATGCCCGGAAGCACCATACGCTTTAAAACTGTCGCTCACTTCACTAAATAATGTAGCAACATTTGCACCGCGACCCGCACCCGATACTCCTGACTTAGCATCCACTATAATTGAGCTTGGATTTATCAGTGGGGACGCGAGCAGTGGTGCTAACCCCAATATGGTCGCTGTAGGATAACAGCCCGGATTGGCGATTAAACGGCTCCCCTGCAGTTCATCATGAAACAATTCTGGCAACCCATATACGGCTTGCTCAAGAAGCTCAGGACAAGCGTGCTCCATTTGGTGCCACTTTTGCCAAGTTGCCGCGTCTTTTAATCGAAAATCTGCGGCGAGATCGATCAACAATGTGCCGGCTTTTAAGAGTTGCGGAGCGTGCTCCATTGCAATTCCGTTGGGCGTCGCACTAAAAACCACATCACACCCTTCAAATACATCGGGTTCGGGGGCTTGAAAATTAAGTGTATACGTGTCGCGCAGATTGGGAAAATAGTCGGCTACGGCCCGTCCTGCTTCAGAGCGCGACGTTATTACATTTACCACCACATTGGGATGCGCAGCCAATAGGCGTAGCAACTCCACACCTGTGTAACCAGTACCGCCAATAATGCCAACTTTAATGAGAGGAGCGATGTCAGTACGCGTCATGATTCTGGCTTGGACCGGGTTGAATGAGGGGGTAAGCGCTGCTTACAACGTGGGCAAGTTTACACGCAAACACACAGAGCTTGTTACTTACGCTTTTATAATGTTAGTCGTCTAACATTGATCGTTCGTGGGGGACTATATAAAAAACTCATCTGTGAAACAATGCGCGCAGTGGGTCTCGCTATACAACGATACGACACCGCCCTACACCAGCGTACCGAGCGATGCACGGTAGCTGCCTCGAGAGCAACAGATAATAAAAAAGCCGACATAGAGTCGGCCTTTTTTGCTCGAAAGCGTAATAAAAATTAACGCTTTGAGAACTGGGGACGACGGCGAGCGCCTTTCAAACCAACTTTCTTACGCTCAACTTCACGTGCATCGCGAGTTACAAAGCCCGCTTGACGCAACATAGGACGCAACTCTTCGTCGTAGGACAATAATGCTCGAGTAATGCCGTGACGAATAGCACCAGCTTGTCCGCTGCCACCACCGCCTTGCACATTAACATGCACATCAAAAGTGCCTTCCATATCGAGTAAAACAAGTGGTTGGCGTACGATCATTCGTGCGGTTTCACGTCCAAAGTACTCATCAAGAGGCTTTGAATTAACCACAATGCTGCCTGAGCCAGACTGCAAACGTACACGCGCCGTTGACGATTTACGTCGGCCCGTGCCTAAATAAACTTCTGAATTTGCCATGGGTATTATCTCCTCTCCTTATAGGTCAAGTGGTTTTGGCGCTTGGGCTTGATGTTTATGCTCTGCACCAACATAGATGTGCAGTTTTTTCATCATGGCGCGGCCAAGAGAGTTTTTAGGGAGCATACCTTTAACGGCATTTTCGAGGATTCGAGCAGGCGCTTTCTCGCGCAGTTCGCGCAGATTAACGTCTTTTATTCCACCTGGAAATCCAGTGTGGTGGTAATACATTTTGTCTTGCTCTTTTTTGCCTGTAACGGCAATTTTTTCGGCGTTGATCACAACGATATGATCGCCAGTATCAACGTGCGGTGTAAATTCAGCTTTATGCTTTCCGCGAAGGCGCAAAGCAATTTCAGTAGCCACGCGGCCAAGCACTTTATCGGAAACGTCTACAACGTACCAATCGCGCTTAACTTCTGCCGGCTTTGCAGAAAAAGTTTTCATAATAATGTCTCAAGTAATATTCATATTCGCCGCCTAAGCTCTCAAACCAAAGGCCGACCCTGCTTCGCTGCTAGGCCCACTCAGCAGATTACCTAATCTGGAGAGCCTAGAACGACGCGCGAGTCTAAACAAGTCGGGCGGCTTTCGCAATAGCGATTCGAGCAAAAGCCATTGAAGTCAGCGTCTAGAATCAGCATTAATATAGCGTCATCGCTCCTTATGGTACATGCGCCCGCAGCATAAGCACATCAAGTTTAGATTGCCTTTTTTGTGGGTGTGGTGCTCGATTTACGATTTTCAGCTTCGTTCACCAACATCGCTCTCTCGCATCTCGGCAACTGCTCCTGCGTTGCTCTACCTCCTGCATCCATGCAGTCGCATGCGACCGCGATGTACCTACATCCATGTAGGCAAAAAAAAGGCGCGACATTTGTCGCGCCCAAACCACCAAAGGAGGATGGAGGAAGTTATGAAACCGAGTCACTGGACTCAATCTCAAATTTGAGAGAATTCGCATCAAGCTAATTCAGTGAAGTAAGTTTACCAGTTCAGCGATATTCGTCAAATTCATTACACAATCAATAATAAACACCGCAAGTTATATCTATTTGATTTTAAACCCATATTATTCTGTTTCATTTAGGCCATAACTAAGTTTCATGCTCACAGGCCCTTATTTGAGCTTCGATCTACTATAAAGCTTTACTTTTTAATCCAAACCAGCATCTATACTACGTCTATCAAGTAGTTAACCGAGTAGTACGCAACATGGACTCAAAACAGTCAACCTTTATTGACAATCTAATTGGAGTCGTCGACAACGGCTTACGTGTCGTTTTTGCTAAGCCCAAAGCACGACGTCTCTCGCCTACCAAACAAGACGATTATGTGAGCGACCCGATCGACTCTGCGGATACGCAATTCTCGGCCGCTTTGATGCGGGTAAATCACGTTGGGGAAGTATGCGCCCAAGCGTTATATCAAGGGCAAGCACTCACCTCTCGCTCGCCCTCAGTGCGCGAGAAAATGAAACACGCGGCCGACGAAGAACTCGATCACCTGCACTGGTGTGCCGAACGAATCGAAGAGTTAGGGGGCAAAACCAGCATCTTTAACCCTGTTTGGTACGCTGGCTCTTTTGCGCTTGGCGTGGGCGCCGGCATCGCGGGCGATAAATGGAGCCTTGGCTTTCTGGCTGAGACGGAGCGGCAGGTGGTAGACCATCTACGCAGTCATCTCGACCGCTTGCCCGAGCAGGACGTAAAAAGTCGGCAGATTGTAACGCAAATGGTCGTGGACGAAGAGTCACATGCCTTAATGGCCGAAGAAAGTGGCGCAGCACCTCTGCCTACATGGGTAAAAGGGGCGATGCGCGCAACCGCCAAAGTAATGACAAGCATTTCAGAAAAAGTATAAATCATCGTACGCGTGCTTTCGCAAGCGGTAACGCACGCAAGACACTAGAGGCTAGAAACATGTCTAGCCTCCAAACCTCAATTTAAGCGATACCTTTTCGGGCCCTGTGCGCCACATACAAAGTGCTGGCCAAAAGCGCCACCGCGCCAGCCTGATGCCCCGCCCCTAAGGC
>CAYOXK010000070.1:0-14842 GCA_964407915.1 uncultured Gammaproteobacteria bacterium | reverse complement strand
CTTGTGCACTGGCCTGTGTGCGCTGCTGATTCCGCAAGTGATGGGCATTGGTTATGACACCGTAGATGCGCTGCTATTGGGGCAATTCACGGTAGGCATGGTTGTAGGCCTATTGCTATTGAAGATACTGGCAACCGCAGTTTCAGTGGGTGTCGGCATGCCGGCCGGACTGATCGGCCCAACTTTATTTATTGGTGCCAGTGCGGGCAGCTTAACAGGCTTGATTGCGCAGACCTTCTCGCTCAACGTTGCCGATTCAGGTTGGTATGCAATGCTGGGCATGGCGGCCATGATGGCCGCGACCCTGCAAGCGCCCCTAGCAGCGCTAATCTATCTTCTAGAATTAACCGCATCGCCGTCGGTCGTTTTGCCTGGAATGCTTGCCGTTATCACCGCTTCGCTGATGACCCAAGGGGGCTTTGGGCAGCGGTCGATTTATCGTCATCTACTGCAGGCGCAGGGTAGTGATTATCGCAATTCATCATTATCTATGGCGCTGCGCAAAATCGGTGTCGCGAGCGTTATGGAACGTAATGTGCTGCAACGACCACGCCTAATTGATCGGCAGGAGTGCAAAAAGCTGCTCGAGAGTGAGCCCGCTTGGCTGTTGGTTAGCGATGCAGATGATCGCCATAACACCACTATTTTGCCAGCCACCGACATCGCTCGTTACCTCAAAGCGGGTGACGAGGTGGCCGATGCGCAACGCCCTATTGACCTACTCGCGATTCCCGCAAAGCGCCTTGAAACGCGGGCAATTTCAATGCTGGCAACATTGCAGGAAGCGCACGAGCTCATGCTCAATGAAGACTGTGAAGTGCTGTATGTGGTCGGCGCACACAAAAACACCAAAACGCGCATCTATGGCGTGCTCACGCGTCAACACATTGAAAAAAGTTACCGCTATTAACACTGACTTAGCGAAGGCTAGACCTGCCAAATAGAGCGAATAGCGCGCTATTCACCGCGCGCGCTGGGTTAACAACGATATTAAGGTCGATTGCGACCGAGTCTATCATGACTCTCGACCCAATCACCCGCGAGCACCGCGCTGGCGAGCGATAATTCGCCTGCCAGCACCGTCGCGGCGCAGATTTCTGCCAGTTTCAACGCCTTGCCTTGCCCATAACAATCCATTATCTCTAAGCACTCGCGTTGGGTCGCCAAGCCCGTGCCGCCGCCATAGCTTGCTACAATGAGCGACGGTAGGGTAATTGACCAATACAAATCACCGTTTTTCATCAGATCCACATACACTATCCCTGCTTGTGACTCGGCTATATTGGCGGCATCTTGTCCCGTGGCGATAAAAATGGCCGCTAGACCATTCGCAGCATGCAAACCATTGTTACTGGTGCCAGCTAACATCCCGCCCACGTTAGAGACCTGCCGCGCCTTAAACAAGGTTTTGGTATCAACTTTCATCATGTCTTGCATCAATTCGTTGGGCAAGACGGCTTCGGCAACTACGCGCGCTCCGCGCGAATGTAAGGTGTTGATTTGCGAATGCTTTTTGTCCGTGTCGATCGCCCCCGAAAGCGTAAATCGAGCAGCTAGTGGATTGTGCGCACGAATCCATTCACACGCGGCTAACGTGGCTTTTCCGCACATATTTTGACCCGCCGCGTCACCGGTCGTGTAATTAAAGCGTAAGAAGCGCATCCGCGACACACCATACTGCTCGATATGCGATAGCTTGCCGACCGAAGTGGTGGCCTGTGCTGCGGCGCGAATATCGGCCACATGCACGTCAACCCATTGGCCGAAATCGCGAGCTTGCTCGGCGTTATCAAAATGAAATACTGGAGCGCGCTGCATATAACGCTCAATCACCGTTGTCTTTACACCACCAATGGCCGACAAAAGACGCATCCCACGCGAATAGCTCGCTACAAGAGTGCCTTCCGTGGTGGCCATCGGAATGTAAAAATGACCCTGCGCATGTTCGCCATTAACGAGTATGGGCCCAGCCAAACCAATGGGGACTTGTGCAACCCCAATGGGGTTTTCGATATTGCCGTGCAAAGCAGCACTCGGCTGCGAGAAATGGCCTACGTGCTGCAGGTGCACGCCCAATTGGTCACGCACAAAGTTCTGGCGTTGCTCGATGGCTTCCAACGAATAATTATCCGTTACCGAACGAGGAATCTTAGATACGGGTTTGTCCACTTTACTTAATCAAAAGGAATTAGCGGAAGACGGCACGGCCGCGATAGACGGCACCCGCACCGAGTTCTTCTTCTATGCGCAGCAATTGGTTGTATTTCGCCACTCGATCGGAGCGACACAAAGAACCCGTTTTAATCTGCCCCGCCGCCGTCGCGACCGCTAGATCCGCGATCGTAGTATCCTCAGTCTCGCCAGAACGATGCGAAATGGTCGCTTTATAGCCCGCCGCATGGGCCATGCTGATTGCATCGAACGTTTCTGTCAGCGTGCCAATCTGATTAAATTTAATCAAAATAGAATTGGCTACGCCGAGCTCGATACCTTTACGTAGTATCTGCGTATTGGTTACGAACAAATCGTCTCCCGTAAGTTGTATCTGACTACCAATGCGTTGAGTTAAATCAACCCATCCGTCCCAATCATCTTCTGCCATACCATCTTCAATAGTGATGATTGGGTAACGATTAACCCATGCTTCTAAGTAGGCGGCAAACTCACCGGAGGTTAACTTTTTACCCTCCGCACTTAATGAGTAAATCCCATCTTGATAGAACTCAGTGCTCGCGACATCCAAGCCGATAAGAATATCCTCGCCCGGGCGATAGCCCGCTTGCTCGATGGCCTGCATAAGAATGCCGACCGCCGCTTCGTTCGAAGACAAATTGGGTGCAAACCCACCTTCATCGCCTACTGCGGTACTCAAGCCTTGCGCGTGCAATACTTTTTTAAGCGAATGAAACACCTCGGTACCCGCGCGCAATGCTTCGCTGAACGTGGGTAGACCGGTTGGCAAAATCATAAACTCTTGAAAATCGATCGAATTATCAGCGTGTTCCCCGCCATTAATAATGTTCATCTGCGGTACAGGCATTTCCAGATCGGTATTACCAAACAGATTGGCATAGTGGCGATAAAGCGGCAACTTTTGCTGCGCCGCCGCGGCTTTGGACGCCGCTAGGGACACCGCTAAAATAGCATTTGCGCCCAAGTTCGATTTATTGTGCGTGCCATCAAGGTCGATCATTGCCGCATCTAAATGCCGTTGATCAGCGGGATCAAAGCCTAATAGCGCCGCTTGTATTTTAGTATTGACATTAGCAACAGCCTGACTCACACCTTTGCCAAGATAACGCTTGGGATCACCATCACGCAACTCTAGCGCTTCCAGTGAACCCGTTGAAGCACCGGACGGCGCAACTGCCCTACCAAACGATCCGTCATTGAGCCATACCTCGGCCTCGACGGTAGGATTGCCACGTGAATCAAGTATTTGTCGTGCTTTAATTTGGGTAATTTTAGCCATGATTATTAGTATTCTGAGGGTGCAAAATTGCTATTAATTGTGATGCGTTATTACTGAGCGTCGCTGAGAAGGCAAAGTGTTAATCTAGCTGAATTGAACAAAGCGGATGGATGACTCACGGCTTCACGCAGTTAGAGGTTATCAGTATCTAAACCCTGTGCTTTTACAGCGGTGTCGATCTGCTGCAGAGTATGCAAAAGTGCTTTGAGCTGCTGTGTGGGCCAAGCATTAGGTCCATCGCTCATAGCATTAGCCGGATCTGGATGCGTTTCCATAAACAACCCCGACACACCAGCCGCTACGGCTGCGCGTGCCAAAACAGGAACAAACTCACGTTGCCCTCCAGAACGATCACCTTGCCCTCCTGGCAATTGCACAGAATGCGTGGCATCGAACACGACAGGGCATCCCGTCGCGCGCATTTGCGCTAAACCACGCATATCCACAACTAAGTTGTTATATCCAAACGAGGCGCCACGCTCGCATACCGTCACCCTACCCTTGCCACCCGCCGCTTCGGCTTTTCTGGTGACATTAATCATCTCAGGCGGTGATAAAAATTGGCCTTTCTTGATGTTGACGGGAATACCACAGGCACCTGCGGCTTCAATTAAATCAGTTTGCCGACATAAGAACGCAGGCGTCTGCAACATATCAACATATTTAGCCGCCAACTCAATTTGCTCTGGTGTGTGCACATCAGTTAAGACGGGAAGTCCTACCGTCTCCCGTACTTCGGCAAGAATCTCTAGACCCTCTTGAATGCCGGGACCGCGGAACGAAGTACCCGATGTTCGATTGGCTTTATCGAAGGAGGACTTATACAGGGTATTGATGCCAAGTTCGCCAGTGATATCGCGAATCATTTTAGCTGTCTCCAGCGCAAACGAGCGCGACTCAATAACGCATGGACCGGCGATTAGAAAAAATGGTTGGTCGAGCCCAACCGTAAAATTGGCTATTTTCATTTACTTATTTTATCGAATATTTGTGTACTTACCGCAACGTTTAATCACGCTACCCATTGTATTTGTGCCTGTGCCTGTCGACACGTGTGCTAACTCGCTTTACGGTCGCGTGCGGTCTGCACAAAAGCCGAAAATAAAGGATGTCCATCACGAGGACTCGAAGTGAACTCAGGATGAAATTGCACACCAATGTACCACGGGTGATCAGCCAACTCGATCATTTCAACCAAGTCGTCGTCTGATCTACCGCCGACCACTAACCCGGCATCGGTTAATTGTGTGCGGTAATTATTATTAAATTCATAACGATGTCGATGCCGCTCAACTATTTGATCAGCACCGTACACCTCGCGCGATTTAGAGCCAGAGGTGAGGTAACAGGTTTGCCCGCCTAAGCGCATGGTACCACCCAGATCAGAATTTTCGTCGCGCTGCTGCACACTGCCATCTTTATCCGTCCATTCAGTTATCAAGGCGATCACAGGATGCGGCGTCGTTGGGTTGAATTCGGTGCTGTTAGCATTGGCTAAACCCGCCACGTTACGTGCAAAATCAATCACCGCTACTTGCATGCCCAAACAAATCCCCAAATAGGGGGTCTTACTTTCGCGCGCATATCGGGCCGCCGCTATTTTTCCTTCAGTGCCGCGATCGCCAAAGCCGCCCGCAACAAGAATCGCATCGTTACCCGTTAAACAGGACTCGCCCTCCGCTTCAATGCGCTCTGCGTCAATATAATTAATATTGATTTTAGTTAGGGTGGATATGCCCGCGTGTATAAGCGCTTCGGAGAGTGATTTATAGGACTCGGTAAGGTCAATATATTTGCCCACTAAGGCAATGGTGACTGCGCCTGTGGGATTCGCTTTTCGCTGTACCACACGCTCCCATTCACTTAAATCCGCTTTGGGGCAATCTAAACGCAAATGCTTAACCACAAGCTCGTCGACATTTTGCTCACGATACAAAAGCGGCACTTCATAAATATTGTCGACATCGACTCCAGAGATAACGGCATCTTTTGCAACATTAGTAAATAGTGCAATTTTTGAGCGGGCGTCCTCGGGCAACTTCTCATGCACACGGCACAGTAAAATATCGGGCTGAATACCAATACTGCGCAGCTCTTTTACCGAATGCTGAGTGGGTTTGGTTTTAATTTCACCCGCTGCTTGAATGTAAGGTACTAAGGTTAAATGCATAAACAGGGTGTTCTCGAAGCCCTTTTCAATACGCATCTGACGAATCGCTTCCATAAACGGTAACGACTCAATGTCGCCCACGGTTCCGCCTATTTCCACCAGCGCAACATCAACGTCACCCGCACCGTCTTCGATCGCTTCTTTCATTTCGTTGGTGATATGCGGTATCACTTGTACAGTGCCACCCAGGTAATCACCACGTCGTTCCTTTTTAATTACACGCTCGTATATGCGACCGGTGGTAAAGTTATTCTTCTGGGTCAGCGTCGTACGGATAAAACGCTCATAATGGCCAAGATCTAGATCGGTTTCAGCGCCGTCCTCAGTTACAAACACTTCGCCGTGTTGAAACGGACTCATAGTCCCAGGATCGACATTAATATACGGATCAAGCTTCATAAGCGTCACTTTAAGTCCGCGCGCCTCCAATAAAGTGGCCAACGACGCAGCCGCAATGCCCTTGCCCAACGAAGAGACAACACCGCCAGTAATGAAAATATATTTAGTCATTGGACCCTCGTCCTATGGTTAGCACTGGCATTAACTTTACGCTAATGCTTGACCGACACTCGGCCATAGGCCATCACGTATTCTCAGACGAACACGTAAAAACCGTAAATTGATCGTGATTGGAAAGATGATGAAAAGTGCACACGGCCTTGCCACGGATCGACTAAAGCAATCTATGCTCTAGACGAGTAAGCGCCTGCTTAGATCGAGCGGAACAGAAATCGAGACACCGATTCTAAGCAATCAATACAGGACCGTACGCAAATCTAACGCAAAAAACCAAACGAAAACAATGAGGAGGGATGTTCCTAACGGGACCCCTTCCGACGCTCGGTTAGACCTTTTTCACCAAACTCCAGAAGGTTCTACATGTTACAAGAGGTATCAAAAAGGGACAATGTATTTCGACACGACTTTACAACAATTACCTAAGATTGATCAACACAGACCCACTCGTTATACGAATACTGGTCAATCGGAGCGAGTAGGATCTCGCTATTACGTTGCTCCAGAGTGAGCAACGGCATGTTCTGACGCCGCCAAGGTGGAACGCCCGCTTCTTGCATCCATTTTTTAATATTCAAGCTATGTCCTTGCAGCGCTTTGGGATTCAATACATTTTGACGCGATACAATACGCAGACGTGCTCGACGATTACGTTCTACTAAATCCTTAAGCTTTTGGGTGGGGTCTACGCGCAAAGTGCTGTTAAACAAAGATACGGACGAAGCTGGATCATCCCATTCAACAGGACAAAAATCAGGAAACTCGGCTCGCGCAGGCATTACGTATAAAAAGCCCATGTAAAATCGAAACTGGCTGCCGCCTTCCTGTAATACCGCCGTTGGCGATGGCGGACTATTAAAGGCATCGAGAATAGCGCTTAATAAACGTCTACTCGGCGTGTGCAAATTAAGCGAGTAAAGCCAAAACCTCAGTACATTAGCCTTGCGTGCATCAGTCAAGCCCTGCATATCATCGTAACAAAGGGCATAGGACTCGTCGACTGGGTGCAAAGCATGTTCTCGCACATCGACTAGATCAGCAATCGCGACTTCACGCAGCAAACCATTCTCTTCTTCGAGATTGGCGCTGGCGCGCGCAATATTCTGAATCGCATCTTCACGAAATGTATTAAGCACTGGGACGATTTCGTTGCGAATATGGCTTCTCGAATATTCGTTGCCTTGATTGCTCGGGTCTTCAATCCATTGCAAACCGCGACGCTCCGCAACTGCTTCAATCTCGCTGCGCTTAAAGTCTAATAAAGGGCGCACGAGGTGCGAGTGTCCAAAGCGGCGCGACATGCGCAAACTCGATAAGCCCGCACTACCTGCCCCGCGCAAGAGATTAAATAAGAATGTTTCAGCACGATCTTGCTGATGATGAGCGGTAAGTAGGATTGAACCTGGAACCATGCGGGACTTAAACCACTCGTAGCGAGCATCACGTGCACTGGCCTCAGACGAGTCGGGCAAGCTGGGTAACGTTTGCTGCAACACTACATCATAGGCTTTGCAAACACGCGCGCAATGCTGCGCCCATTCATGCGAAGCTGGATTTAATCCGTGGTCAACATGCAACGCAGTGAGCGAAAAACCCATCGTCTCTTTTAAGCGCCGCATTAAATACAGCAAAACCGTTGAGTCCATTCCACCACTGTAAGCCACGTAGAAATGGGCATCCTGCGCGAGGTTTAACTGTTCGAACAACACTTGTTTTAGTCGCTCAGGAGCGCTTAAGGATTTGGGTGAAGTCATTAAGTTAACCTATTTCATTGGAGCTACTTAAGAGTAAGAAATGGCGGACTCTGCTGGGTCATCTCTCTACCGATCACGGGGCACCGACGGTGGCGCCTAGGGCTGTAACGCAGGGTGAGTGCGTGAGCGACTGTGTCGACATAATTGCTTTCTCGACTTTTGTCTAGATTATCAAAAGAATAGCTTTAAAAGCAATACGTTAGCGCAAATATCTAAATTAAGCTTTAATAAATGACTGTAAGGTTACTTTGTCCAACCAACTCGTCAAGCTTCTCCATGGTCAAGGGATCGGGCACAATGCGCCACGGCTTAGTCATGGCTAGGCGGCAGAACCCGTTAGCGCCAAGATATTCAAGCTCTACGCTACACTGGCCTAATTCATTGTGTTCAAGCAACGTGCGTAACTGCGCTACTTTTTCTTCCGTCATGCTCGCGCCCTGCAAACGAATGCGTAAGCAACGGGACAAGTGCGTGCGAGCTTGCTCAATATCAAACAATTCCTCGGCTGACACGCGAATTCTATCGTTAAAATGATCGTGGCTGGCTTTACCTTTCACGACTAACACTTTATCTTTTAAAATCACTTCACGACGCTCATCAAATAATTCACCGAACACCGTTATTTCCATACGCGCCGATTTATCGTCAAGTTGTAAGATGGCCATGCGCGCGCCCGTTTTTGTATTAATAACGCGTGCGCCAACCACCAGCCCAGCCAACGTAAGAGGCGTCTTAGTTCGTCCCTTGTTAGCGCCAAAGCCACCAACGTCGACATCGATTAACCGGCACGTAGTGAACTGCTTGAGCTCATCCGCAAATGCGTCAATCGGATGACCGCTCAAATATAAACCGAGTGTTTCTTTTTCGGCATTGAGTAACTCATCAGTCTGCCAAGGTGCAACGTTTTGATATACCTGCACGGTTTCGGCCGGTGCCATAATCCCAAACATATCGTCCTGACCTGCAGCGCGACTTCGATGTTGCTGGTTGGCAGCGTCAAGTGCAAGGTCCACACTGGCCATAAGGCTTGCGCGATGTACGCCAAGCTCGTCTAAGGCACCCGACTTAATAAGGGCCTCTAAAGCGCGGCGATTAACCCGTTTTCCGTCTACGCGAGCGCACAAATCATATAGATCCTTAAAATGACCGCCCGCCGTGCGTGCAGTAATAATGGCTTCGATTACCGGGCGGCCAATGCCTTTAATTGCACCAAGGCCATACACAATATGCGTGTCATCATGAGCCTTAAAATGATACTCACACCGATTGATGTCAGGGTGTTCAACCACCAGGCCGAGCTGCGCGGATTCATTAAGAAACACCACCACTTTATCGGTGTGCTCCATCTCTGCCGACATACACGCGGCCATAAAATGCGCTGGATAATGCGCTTTTAACCATGCCGTTTGGTAAGCCACAATCGCATACGCGGCGGAATGACTTTTATTAAAACCATACTCGGCAAAGTTTTCCATGTGATCGAACACCGTTCGCGCCGCCGCCGCCGACACACCGCGTTCCACCGCCCCACGTTCAAAAATTTCGCGCTGCTCCGCCATCTCAGCGGCCTTCTTTTTACCCATCGCACGCCGCAATATATCGGCGGTGCCCAGCGAGTAGCCAGCCATCAGGCGAGCAATTTCCATCACTTGCTCTTGATATAGAATAACCCCAAACGTTTCCTTTAGGACTGGCTCCAGCATTGGGTCTAGATAGCTGGTAGGCTCGCGACCAAATTTACGATCACAGTATATTTTCTCCATCCCTGCGCGCAGCGGACCAGGTCGATAAAGAGCCAATAAAGCCACGATGTCGTTAAATTGGGACGGCTGCAAATTTTTGATCAGCTCTTTCATTCCCGGTGATTCCAGCTGAAAGATCGCCGTAGTTAAGCCCCGCTTTAAAAGATTATAAGTTGCAGCATCGTCCAAACTCAGGCGTTCGAGACACAAAGGCTCCGCTCCCACCGGTCGCGTAGCATTAATGGCTTTAACCGCCATATCGATGATCGTAAGGTTGCGTAAGCCGAGAAAGTCAAACTTAACGAGACCAATGGCTTCTAGATCATCTTTATCAAATTGGGACACAATCTGTTCGGAATCGCGCTCGCAATAAAGGGGCGTGAAATCAGTGAGGTCCGTGGGAGCAATCACTACGCCTCCCGCATGCTTGCCCACATTCCGTGTTAATCCTTCGAGTTTGAGAGCAGTATTGATCAACTCAGTGATCTCTTCTTCGCTCTCATAGCGCCCCCGCAGTTCAGGTTCCTTCTCCAGAGCCAAAGACAACGTCATATTAAGCTCATTGGGAATTAGCTTGGCGACTCCGTCCACGTGCCCGTAGGACATGCCGAGAACTCGGCCCACGTCTCGAATCACTCCCTTCGCGCCCATAGTGCCAAAGGTAATGATTTGCGACACTTTGTTGCGCCCATACTTGTTGGCCACATACTCAATGACGCGTTCGCGTCCCTCTATGCAGAAATCCACATCAAAGTCAGGCATGGATATGCGCTCGGGGTTCAAAAAGCGCTCAAACAGCAACTGATGCTCAATGGGGTCTATATCGGTAATACCGAGCGCATACGCTACTAGCGAACCCGCTCCAGAACCACGACCGGGCCCAACGGGTACATCGTTTTGTTTAGCCCATTGAATAAAATCAGCCACAATCAAGAAATAGCCTGGAAACCCCATCTCCAAAATAACCTCAAGCTCATAATCCATACGCTTGCGGTATTCTTCTAAAATGGCCGGCGATGGCCCCTGTGCAAAGCGCCGCTCTAACAGGCGGTCTAGATTTTGGTAACTTTGATCCCGCAAAAACGACTCTTCGTTGAAACCTGGCGGGATAGGGAAATCGGGCAAAAAGTATTCACCCATGCGCATCTCAAAATTACAGCGTTTGGCAATTTCCGTAGTGTTCTCGATAGCGCTCGGAAGATCCACAAACAAGGCTTCCATGGCGGCTCCCGATTTCAAAAACTGGGCTGGCGTATGGTGTTTAGTACGTCGAGGGTCGTTAAGCACTCGGCCTTCGTTTATACAAACCCGCACTTCATGCACATCGTAGTCATGTTCGTGCATAAAATACACGTCATTGGTCGCTACTAGAGGTACTCCATGCTGCGCCGCTAAGCGGGCCGCACTAGCGATATACTCCTCTTCATAATCCTTACCAATCCGCTGAATCTCGATATAGAAACGCCCGGGAAACATTTGCAAGTAGTCATCTAACAACGACTTGGCTAACGTCGGTCGCCCCGACAGTAAAGCCGTGCCGAGATCTCCTCGCATGGCCCCCGAAAGGCACAATAAGCCTTCGCTGTGCTCCGCAATCCATTGCTTGGTAATCTCAGGACGTCCGTTGGCCTGACCTTTTTGGTACCCGACGGAAAGCAACTTGGATAAATTGGCGTAGCCTTGAGCGTTCTGCACCAATAGAACCAGAATATAGGGTTGGTTAACCTTGTCAGGATTATCCAAAGTTATTTCGGCGCCAATTATAGGCTTAATGCCTTTAGCGACGCATTTACTGTAGAACTTTACGGCCCCATATAAATTAGACAGATCCGTCAAAGCGACGGCCGGCGCTTGTTGTTGTAGCGACTCTTCGACCAAGCTCCCTAAACGGAGCATGCCGTTTACCACGGAGTATTCCGAGTGTATGTGTAAATGGACGAATGCGGACTTCATCGCGCGATTGTAACCTTAAGTGCGCAGCGGGTGAGGTCTGCTTGCAAGCATTTTTGACTCTTAGCGAACACGTTTAATTCTGGCCGTGCTTAGCACGTTCAATGGCCTTTGCGACCGGCGCAAAACTGCGCCGATGATGAGGGGTAACACCATATTGCTCGAGCGCTTGGCGATGCGCCGCCGTTGGATACCCAGCGTTTTTTGCAAATCCGTATTCGGGGAACTCTAGCGCAAGCTCTCGCATTAAACGATCGCGATGCACTTTAGCCACAATCGACGCGGCCGAAATACAATCCACTAATCCGTCACCCTTTACAATCGCCTCGCAGGGAATTGCAAACCTAGGGCAGCGGTTACCATCGACTAAAATCATGTGTGGCATTATTTTAAGGCCGGCCACAGCACGTTGCATTGCCAGTAAAGTGGCCTGCAAGATGTTCAAAGTGTCAATTTCTCCTACGTCGGCATGGCCAATGGCCACTGCAATCGCGTCGTCCATTATCGACTCGTATAGCCGCTCACGGAGCTTCTCAGAGGTTTGTTTGGAGTCCGTTAAGCCGGGTAATGAGTAACTCCGAGGTAAAATAACGGCAGCGGTTACAACGGGGCCGGCGAGCGGTCCACGTCCGACTTCGTCGACACCCGCGAGCAAGTCAATATGCGCATAACGTGCGTTATACACTTCACGGGTACTCATTCGACTAACGATGGGATTGGGATTGCACTTGCACTATGCCTTCGATTGCCTGTGCGCTCAATAGGCCAAAATCTCGATCTAATTCGGGGGCAATCGCCGCTAGAGCTTGCTGCATTTGCATAAAATAATGTCCGTCTTGCAAAAGCTTGCTGACTTCTGTTACTAGGTTCTCAACCGTTGCCTGCTCCTGCACGAACTCTCGTACGGCAGGCGGCGACGTTAAATGATTGGGCATCGAATAGTGACTTACTTGCATGGTACGACCCGCATGCCAAGCGGTTAAGGCTGAGACCTTGTACATCACCACCATGGGCTTGGCAAATAAGGCGGCCTCCAAGGCTGCGGTGCCTGACGCCAGTACGGCTAAATCAGAGCTAAACAAAACATCCCGAGAATATCCGTTAACTATACGGATTAGCGCCGGGTCGTACTCCTCCAGGCCGCGCATATGCGTTGCTAAATGAGCATTAGCCGCTGGCACTAAAAATTCGACATCACCGAACTTAGCGGCCAAAGCGCGCGCGCCAGCAAACATTATGGGCGCTAGACGGCCAACCTCGCTCATGCGACTACCCGGCAACACCGCGATGCGTATTCGCTGCTGTTTTGGAAATTCGCGTAGAAATTCGCTGGGAAGTTGCCAGTCACGCACTTGCTTTGCAAGCGGATGGCCGATGCACACTACGGGCGTGTCATGAAGTTGATAATACCGTTCTTCAAACGGAAACAAGACCAACATCTGATGTATCGCCCGTTTTATTTTATTGATCCTCCCCCCACGCCAAGCCCACACAGTGGGGCTCACACAATGGGTGATCGGAATACCGGCGGCTTTTAAATCTAACTCAAGACCCAAATTAAAATCAGGCACATCGATTCCGATAAACACATCCGGTCGCCATTGCAAAAAATAGCGCTTTAGCCGTCGTCGAATGGCCAGAATGTCCAAGATGCTTGAGAGCAAGCCATCGAAGCCCATGATGCTGATTTTCTCCATCTCGCCCAAGCTACGCACACCTTGTGCTTGCATCAGTGGTCCCGCCAACCCCACAAACTCTGCGTTAGGATGACGCGCTTTGAGAACCTTGACTATTTCACTACCTAGATAGTCGCCCGATTTCTCGCCCGCGACAATGGCGATTTTACTTAATTGCATCCTAGTACGGCCAAAACGCGGGCGGTTATTGTTTAGCGAATAACTCCGCGTTTAGACGCTCTGATAAATTCAACTAAAAATTTCACATGCTCAGATTCCCACGCCTTCTCTTCGATATGCGCTAGGGCCTGGGTCATAGTCAGTCCAGATCGATAAATAATTTTGTAAGCGCGCTTTAGTGCAAGTATGTCGTCGCTGGAAAACCCACGGCGGCGTAGGCCACGCACATTAATACCATGCGTAATCGCACGATTACCCGCGACTAGAGTGAACGGTGGCACATCTTGTATACACACCGAGTTGACGCCGGTAAAACAGTGATCTCCGACCCGACAGAATTGATGTACTAGGGTATAACCCGCTAACACCACATAATTACCTACCCGACAATGCCCCGCCAAGCTCGCAGAATTCGCAAATACAATATTCGACTCAAGACGGCAATCATGGGCTATATGCGTATAGGCCATAAAAAAATTATCACTGCCGATTGACGTAATTCCCTCATCCGCTTGAGTGCCTCGATTAACGGTCACATTTTCGCGAAAAATATTATTGTCGCCAATAACCACTCTAGTAGGCTCGCCTTTATAAGCAATTGACTGTGGCGCACCGCCAATGGCTGCATAAGGGTAAATATGATTATTGCGGCCTAATTCAGTATGCCCATTGAGCACCACGTGCGATTCCACTTTGGTGTTGTCGCCAAGCACCACATTGGCGCCCACGATAGAGTAAGGGCCAATTGATACACCCTCGCCCAATTGGGCGCCAGGTTCGATGATCGCAGTGGGATGAATATGCGTGCTCATAGTAATTAGGCCTATCTCACGCCCGAGTGGGTAACAACATTACAATTCATGTCTGTTACTCGTCTTCGATTTGTTTAAACGTAAACATCAACTCGGCTGATGCCACTAGTGCACCGTCTACCGTTGCCCGACCGTGACATTTCCACATGTTTTTGATTCGTCGCACCAACTGGACTTCAAAGACGAGTTGATCGCCTGGCTCGACTGGGCGTTTGAAGCGCGCTTTATCGATGCCAGTGAAGTAGTAAACCATTTTATCGGTATCGATATGCTCCAAACCAAATGATGCAAGTATGGCGCTCGATTGCGCCAAAGCTTCGATGATCAGAACACCCGGCATGACAGGACGATTCGGGAAATGCCCCATAAAAAACGGTTCGTTGTAGGTGACATTTTTAATCGCGACCAAGCGCTCATTGCCCTCAGACTCAATAACTCGGTCAACGAGTAAAAATGGATACCGATGCGGTAGATAGTTTTTGATCTGGTGTATATCAAGTAACGGCACAAAAATCTCCTAGTCAACAAACGCTTGGTTAAAAACCGCCGCGAGCTAATAGTGGTATGGAT
>CAYOXK010000069.1:11377-15313 GCA_964407915.1 uncultured Gammaproteobacteria bacterium | reverse complement strand
TGATCAAAGCTGTCTAAATACCAGTTGTCGCGGTAGTGCACCAAGCGTTGTGGCGACACATGGCGTTGTGCGCTCTCGCCGCGCTTGCGGTTGAAGTGGTTAAAGCTAAGTTGCTTTCGCTCGAGCACGGCATGGCTGATGAGTTCGAAGTAGTTAGCATCAATTTTACGGCTGGCGATGGTTACAATACGAATGCGGCTGCGTACTTCTTCTAACGTGCTGTTGCGCTGTTTAAGCACATTGCCGATGCGCTCTAACATGGGCGAGAGGTGCGGCGCTAATAGGCCTGGTTGGAGTTCGTGCAGCATCTTGTGAATGGTGAGTAACGATTCGGCTTCGGATGCGGTAAACCAAATTCCGGGCAAAACGAATTGGGGGGCGTTGGGGTTGAAGCGATAGCCGCGAGTGGTGGTGTCGAAGTCGATGGGTGCGTTGAAGCGACTGCGTAAATATTCAAGATCGCGTGCAAAGGTAGCGGGCGACACCTCTAGATCTTCGATAAAGCGTTGCTTGGTTACGGATGCGCCATGCTCTAGCGCTCGGCAGATTTTGTAAAACCGTTCGGTTCGATCCATACGCCGCTTAGCCTCATGTTTGCTTTGGTTTTATTAGTGTAGCGCAAAACACTGGGTGGGTACGGATTGGCTCTGGGCGACTTAAAGTGACATGCGTTTTAAGAATCTGCCACGAGCCTAGAAATATAAACAAGTCAGAGTGCCTCAAGCCCTTCTTCTTCAAGGCAGCAAAACTAACGATCAGGAAATAACTATATTGCGGCCTTAAAAGACTCATTCCCCCGGTTGGCTATTATCTAGAACCCCAAGCTTGTCCCTCAACGCGGCTTGAAGATCCTTGAGCTTTTCGTCTCGATCTTCAATAAACTGGGTGATAGAGTTAATGCGTGCCAAGTTATCTACGTATTCATTCAAAAATGCTGCATTGTCTCGCATTTTCTCTACATCACACTCGCGAGTCCAACTGAATCCTTCGCCGCTAAGACCGAGTGAACGAGAGTTGTGTTTATCAACAACTAAACGGAGTTTTATGAGATCAGGGAAACGGCTGTGTAGTCTAAACAGCTCGTTTCTGGTTTCTACATAATGCGACCGGGCCTGCTCACGCAACAATAAATATTTGCGTAAGGCCTTTTTAAGCTCTTGGTCACGCAGTTTGCCAAAGTCACCTGTGCGCAACATTTCGTCGAGAACGGGTAGTTCGTCTGGCGGTCGACGATTAACATGCGATGCTAATACCCCAAAGCATTCGTTATTAGATAAGGCCCGCGCAGGCTCCAGTGAGAAGAGAACTGGGTTTATGCCTATAAGATCGTCGCTTTTGGCTTTTCGGTCTGCTAACTCTTGACGATGGGCCTCACGTAATTCGCGCGTTTCATCATAAAGGCGCTCGTACAACTGGTTTTCTTCAATGAGCTCCTTTCGCTCTTCATTCCACTCCTGAACTTGTAGGCCCATAAAAACACCTAAAGCAACAATCATCAATTCAATGGTCACTCCCACCCAGTTCTGTGATCTTAGATTTTTTGAAATATTCTGCAGAATCATTGTTTAAACCCGTTACTTGAATACGGATGCGCCATGCTCTAACGCTCGGCAGATTTTGTAAAACCGTTCGGTTCGATCCATGCGCCGCTTAGCCTCATGTTTACTTTGGTTTTACTAGTGTAGCGTAAAACACCAACATTACGGATTAGCTTTGGGCTTAGCTCTTGGGCATCGATTTGATTCGGTTATGGCTTTGTGTAGGGCTGAGCTAGGCACCATCACCATGAAAATCCTGCAACATAGTTATTGATTTTCATGGTAACGGTCTTTAACGGAAGCCAGCGCCGAATTAAATGGAGTAGCGCGCATAGCGCGGCGCGCCTTGTAGCAATAGCCGAGCGAGTGCTAAATGGGTCATTAGGCGGCCTACTCCCTGCCGCGTTTTAAATACCGCCACAAGCCTACCAACGACGCCAATATCCAGAACACTTCGATCACCATGCTGGCGAGATTAAAGTGTACTAACAGGCTGAGCATTAAGAGCGTGGCGCCGAGTAGGTTGAGTAGATTAAAGCTTAGGCTTTGGCTATCCATTTTGCCCATTTGCAGCAAAAAGTAAGTACCTACCACGATGCTTGTGCCGAGCATGCCGATGATGTTGGCAGCAAGGTCTAGGCTAATCATCCGTGGTGAATGCTAAGCAGCATCTGGATGTCTTTTTGGCTTAGGTCTTTGACCAACTCAAGGTCGTCGTGCGAGATGCCTGTGTGCTCTTCAATGCGCTCATGCAATTTAGCCGCTACCTCGGTGGTGGATAAATAGTAAAACGACGGATGGTCGTTTACGAGCTCTTGCATCAGTTGGTCAAGCACTTTGCGTTGCTTGGTGTCTTTTAAATCTTTGCGATGTTCTTCCATGGTGTGCCTCGATGCGTGCGCTTGGGTTTACTGACCTAATTTCGTTAGCTGGAGTGTTTACGCGCCTTTAATTTTTTTAGCGCGCGGATGTGCTTTGTCGTACACCTCGGCTAAATGTTGAAAGTCTAGGTGTGTGTATATTTGGGTAGTGCTGATATTGGCGTGGCCGAGCAGCTCTTGCACGGCTCTTAGTTCGCCACTTGACTCTAACATATGGCTTGCAAATGAATGTCGGAGCATATGCGGCGACACATTAATATCAATACCACCCCGTTGCGCCCAATACTTAACGCGTTGCTGAATGGTGCGTGGGGCGATGCGTACGCCGCGTCGGCTAATAAAAACCGCTTCAAAGTCTTTTAAGGCCAAGTTGGCCCGCTGCACAAACCAATTTTGCAGGGCTTCGTGTGCTTTGCGGCCAATGGGAAGGTCGCGCGCTTTATTGCCTTTACCAGTGGTGCGCAACAGCCTGGCGCCCATGTCGAGGTCGCGTAAATTTAGGTTGCACAGTTCTGACAACCGTAATCCAGACGAATAGAACAGCTCCAAAATTGCTTTGTCGCGATAGCTTAAGGGATCGTTGGCGGTGAGCTCAACCAAAGCGGTGATTTGATCCACGCTCAGGGTTTTAGGTAAACGGTGGCCTGCTTTGGGTGCGCGTACGTCGTCAAACGGGTTAGCCTTCAGCCGACCATTCGCCACCAAAAAACCACACAGATTGCGGCAGCCCGATACCGTGCGTTGAATGCTTTTCGCACTGAGTCCCTGCGCATTTAAATTGGCGGCGAAAAGCCTAGCTTGGTGTGGACTTAAACCCTGCCACAACAGAATGCCGCGTTCGCCTGCAAATTCTACAAGTTTGGTGATATCGCGTTGATACGCTGCAAGGGTATGCGCAGACAGTCGTCGTTCTACGCTCAGAATGGTTAGATATTGCTCGATGTCTTGCTGCATTAACCTTCTTCTACCAACAATCGCGTAAGGCAAATACCCGCCAACATACCTAAGCGGTCGAGATGCGCGATGCCCAAATTAGGGGCGAAGCGTTGAGGGTCGCTTGAACCCAGTGCGAGAATGCCTAACAGTTCGCCGTCTTGTTCACCTTCTTGTTTGCCCATTAAAGGAATAAGCGCCGAGGATTTAATGGCGGTTTTAAAAAACAATTGGCTTACGTTTTGTGGCCAACGGTCATCGCACACCGCGCGCTTGGCAGCAAGGCGACGCGCGGCTTCTTTATAGCTGAGTTTTTCGCTGGGTTTGCCAGCCACAGACGACTCGGTTTTGATAACCACTTCTTCCAACGTAAAGGTTTCGCGCACTGTGCGGGGGAAGTCCACCAAAAATTCGGATAAGTGCTGAGTACCTAACAGCTTAGCTAACACGGTATCGAGCTTGGTCATAATGCCCTCGTTGGCCAACGCTATGCCCGCTAATTCATGGTGTTGCGCATGGATGTGTTCGAGCCGATCTGTACTGTGAGTTGCTGTAGGGGTTGGTGAAAAATCGTGTGACCATGT
>CAYOXK010000069.1:0-11367 GCA_964407915.1 uncultured Gammaproteobacteria bacterium | reverse complement strand
TGTGTTCGAGCCGATCTTGCAAGCGAGCCACTTGGCGCTCGAGCAACGACGTTATGCCGCGCGAATCTTTTAATCGCAAGTGGTCGAGTAGCTCGGGGTGTTGCTCGAATATAGTCGGGTTTTTGCGCAGGAACTCGGCGATTAAATCAACATCACTCGCAGGTTTAACGCTGGGGGTAGAAACGGAGTTTGGCATAGGTGATTACGGTTTATTGTTGTTTAAGCGCGCGCATTAATGAGATTGCCCACCAGTATAGAACAACGGAGCCTATAACACGGCGTTTGCTGCGTAGTTAGTTTGGTGCTCGTGCGCTGGCACCATCAAGCCCTCTAATACGCCGTCAAATACATGCGTGGCCGGGCCCGTCATGGTTACGCTTGGCAATTCGCCCTGGGGCGTGACCCCTGGCCAAAACACCTGCAGGTTGCCACCGGTAAGACTCACGGTAACGGTATGGTCGAGCACCCCTTGCTGAATGCCCGCCACCACTGCCGCGCAAGCCCCGCTGCCACAGGCAAGCGTTTCGCCCACGCCGCGTTCGAATACGCGTAAGGCGATGTGCTGGCGTGAATGAACCTGCATAAACCCCACATTTACGCTTTGTGGAAACGCAGCATGCGCTTGCAGTTGCTGGCCTACCTCGACCACGGGCGCGCGGCTAACATCGGCCACTGTAATAACGGCGTGCGGATTACCCATGGCCACTGCGCTGAACTCAACTGGCCCATAAGCCAGCTCTAAGTGATAACGCGCGGCGTTTGGTAAGTTTAGCGGGATGGCTTCGGCGGCCAACGCTGGGGCACCCATGTTTACCTGTACCTGTTGGGTGTTTGGCTCTAGGGTTAACTGCATTACCCCGCTCAAGGTTTGTACGCTGATGCTGGCTTTGTTGCTGAGGCCCTTACGATGCACATACAACGCGAAACACCGTGCGCCATTTCCACATTGGCCTACTTCGCTGCCATCGGCATTATAGATGCGATAACCAAAATCGATACCCGCAGCAGGGCTGGGTTCTACCACCAGAATTTGGTCACAACCCACGCCAAAATGACGGTCGGCAATGCGTGCTGCAATCTCTGGAGTAAGCTCAAACCGCGCTTGAGTAAAATCCAGCACCACGAAGTCGTTGCCCAAAGCGTGCATTTTTGTAAACGGAAAATTCATGCGCGTATTTAACCATAAAGCCACACTAAAGCAGTACAATTAGGGGCAATGAAGTGTATTAGCACGACTACCACTATTAAGATTCGGCATGCAATTTGACTGGCACAACATCGACACCGTGCTGCTCGACATGGACGGCACGTTGCTGGATTTACATTTTGACAGCCACTTTTGGATAGAGCATCTACCCAACGTGGTGGCCGCCCATCGCGGCATTGATCGCGCCCAAGCGGTTGAGGCCTTGCAACCTCTTTTTGAACATCACGCCCGCACGCTTAACTGGTACTGCGTGCATTTTTGGTCGGATCAACTGGGGTTCGACATAATGCCGCACAAGCACGCTGTGAGCGACCGTATTGCGTACCGCGTCACGGCGGAAGCGTTTTTGCGCCAGTGCAACGAGCACAGTAATGACGTGCGCATGGTCACTAATGCGCACCGCGAAGTGCTGAATCTAAAAATTGGCCTCACGCAAATTGACCAGTACTTTTTGCAGATGTTGTGCTCGCATGAACTCGGGCACCCCAAGGAAGACGACGCCTTTTGGCAACGCCTGCACGCACATACGCCCTTCGACCCTGACAAAACTTTGTTGGTAGACGACAACGAAGACGTGCTGGAAGCCGCCGAGCGGTTTGGCATTAAACACCTATATAGCATCGCTCAGCCGGACTCCTCGCGGCCCCGGCAAAGCCTAAGCCGCTTCCCGATGATCGAGCGTTTTATATAGCCCGACTCTACTTATCACGTTAGTTTTTTAAGCCAGTGTTGCAGGCGCGTACCGTCTTCTTCGGTACTCGTTTCTATAAGCGAAAAATTCAATTTAACCAACATGGCGGCCGAAGCACGATTGGGCTCTACCACGCATGCCCGCAAGCGCTTGAGCTTAAGGCGCTTTTGTAAGGCCTTACTAAACGCCTGCATAGCCTCGTACATATAGCCTTGGCGCCAAAAGTCGGGGTGCAGTACATAGCCAATCTCGGCACTGTGGTCGGCCAAGTTATGGTCGAACACTAAGCAAGTACCCACCAAGCGCTGTGTGCTTTTGAAAACAATCGTGTATTGCTCTGACTGATTGTCGGCACGGCGCGTCTGCACGCGGTGGTACCAGTCTAAGGCATCCTGAATGGTGGTCCACGTTTGATACGGTAAATACTCATTGACGTGGTCAATGCTATGCAGCGCATAAATTGCCCTTAGGTCGCTTTCGCGTGTGGGTCGTATGGTAAGGCGCTCGGAAAAAACACGCTTTGGCCAAGTTGAATGGGCGGGAGTTGGGGGTTGTAGAGTATTGGCCACCATTGCTAAAGAAACACTAAGTGCGCTAGATTAAGCTGAGCTTGGCGTAGGCCAATACCAGCCACTTGCTGCCAACTTCGGCAAAGTTAATTTGAATGCGGGCGTATTCGCCATGGCCCTCTAAATTAACCACCACCCCTTCACCAAACTTCGGATGGCTTACATTGGCGCCCACGCTCACGCCGCTTTCGTGGGTTTGGTCCATGTCGACCCACTCAGAGTTTCGGTGCGGAGCAGCGTAGGCACTGGTTGGTTTCGCGCGTATCTCGCTAAGCATTTCGGCAGGAATCTCGCTTAAAAAGCGCGACGGAATGGTTTGCTTCTCAGAACCATACAACCGCCGCGATTCGGCGTAGGTTAAGTAGAGCTGCTGCATGGCGCGGGTCATGCCCACGTAGCACAAACGGCGCTCCTCCTCTAAACGACCCGACCCCTCTTCCAGTGAGCGTTGATGTGGAAACAGCCCATCTTCTAAGCCGGTTAGAAACACTAGAGGAAATTCCAAGCCTTTGGCGGTGTGCAAACTCATTAGCTGCACGCAGTCTTCCCATTCTTCGGCTTGCCCCTCGCCCGCTTCGAGCGCGGCGTGCGCTAAAAAGGAAGCTAACGGGGGCAAGTCGTCGTCGGTTTCTTCTACCTCATAGCCGCGCGCGGCGGTTACGAGCTCTTGCAAGTTTTCGACCCGCGCTTCGCCTTTCTCGCCTTTTTCTTTGGCAAAGTGTTCGATTAGCTTACTTAGGTCTAACATGATTTCGATTTGTTGAAACAAATCTTGGTCGACAATTTGCGCGCTAATTTCTTCAATTAAATGCACAAACACCGTGAGCGCGGTATGCGCGCGACCCGATAATTGATGTGTGGCTAACAGGCGTTGAGTAGCATCCCACAAGGCAATTTGATGCGCGCGAGCGTATTCGCGAATTTGATCGACCGTACGATTACCAATACCTCGCGTAGGCGTATTAACGATGCGCTCAAAGGAAGGATCGTCGTCGCGGCGCGTGCACAGCCGCAAATACGCAAGCGCGTCTTTAATCTCGGCGCGCTCAAAAAAGCGTAAGCCGCCGTACACTTTGTATGGCATGCCGGCACTGAGTAAGGTTTCTTCAAACGTACGCGACTGGGCGTTGGAGCGATACAAAATGGCCACTTCGCTACGCTTACCGCCTTCGTACACCCACGAGCTTATTTGGTCGATTACAAACTTGGCTTCGTCGCGCTCGGTAAACGCCACATACAATTTTACGGGTTCGCCCTCGACCCCATCGGTCCAGAGGTTTTTGCCCATGCGCGAATCATTGTTCTGAATAACCGCGTTGGCCGCATCTAAAATACTGCTGGTAGAACGGTAATTCTGCTCTAAGCGAATGACTCTGGTGGCGGGAAAGTCGCGCTCGAACTGCAGAATATTTTCCACCCGCGCACCGCGCCAACCGTAGATAGATTGGTCGTCGTCGCCCACGGCAAACAAGTTGTTCGACTGCGCCACTAACAAACGCAACCAAGCGTACTGAATGGTATTGGTGTCTTGAAATTCGTCTACCAACACATGCGCAAAGCGGCTTTGATACCGCTCGCGTAACACCGTGTTGTCGCGCAGTAACTCGTAGGCACGCAGCAGCAACTCCGAGAAGTCGATCAGGCCGAAGCGTTGGCACAGGTCTTCGTAATGCCGATACACCGCTAAGAGTGTTTTTTGCGAAGCGTCGTTGGTGAAGGGCACTTGGTCGGGCCGGCGACCTTCTTCTTTGTGCCCGCTAATAAACCACTGAATTTGCTTGGGCGGCCAGTAGGCCTCGTCAAGATCCAATTCCTTGAGGCTACGCTTAACCATGCGTAACTGGTCATCGCTGTCTAATATTTGAAACGTTTGCGGCAAATTGGCTTCCTTATAATGCTGGCGCAAAAAGCGATGCGCCAGACTGTGAAAGGTACCAATCCACATGCCACTCATGGGCACCCCTAACAGGTCTTCAACTCGCGAGCGCATCTCGCGGCTGGCTTTGTTGGTAAACGTAACGGCGAGTATCGATAACGGCGACAAGCTGTGCGCCTCAACCAAATACGCAATGCGCGATGTGAGCACCCGCGTTTTACCGCTGCCCGCACCCGCCAAAATCAACAATGGCCCAGGCGACGCCGCCACGGCTTCGCGCTGTGCGTCGTTTAGATCGTTGAAAATATGCGAAATATCCACTGTTTAATACCGATAAATGGCTGGGGTAATGGGAGCTAAGTGGGCGGACCCCACAAGAGGTTGAGCAATTCACCCACGTGCATGAGCAGTAACCCCCTATTCTACCGTTTCGCCAAGCATTCGTAACCGCTGATTAAGGTTGTTTAGGTAACGCCCTTACTTCTATGCTCACGTGGGGGAATTCAGGCCGTCTTTGGCGCCTACAATGCATTGGGTCCTGCCTACGCCTTTTTTGTACAATATTACAAACCCACATTTATGCTGAACCTCTAACCTGTTTAGCATTTTGAGAAATTTTAGCCATGAGTCACCTTACACATGACGTATCGGAACAACAACACCAAACGCTTAGAGCCCTCGCGGCCCTTGAGGGAAAATTTTTGAAGCAATACGCGCTCGAAAGGCTTTTTTCAGCAGACGCCACGGCCGATCAAAGTTTGAATCAGCTTAAGGCACTATTATTAGAACGTCTCAACGAAGCGCAACGCGGTGAGGTCGTTACGGGCAGCATTAGCGAGATTGCCGAACACAGGCTGCGCACGAAATAACAAGACTAGTGCAACCATACGTTCTCACTCATAACGCTAAGTCTGATTTACAAAGCCTTGTTGAGTACACGATACAAGCTTGGGGCACTGCACAATGCCGTGCCTACGTTTCTCAAATTGAAGAAGTCGCGACAGATTGTCATTGGGCAATGGTGCGTTTAGAAACCTCGACGAAATCCTGCCCAATTTGAAAGTACGAAAGGCAGGCCACCATTATGTTTTCTGCCTCCCTAGAGACGAGTTACCGGCGTTGATTTTAGCAATCCTTCACGAACGAATGGACATCATAGAGCGGCTACAACGGCGGCTCGATTCAGCGTAGGCGCGGCGTTAAGGTGCGCTTACACCTACCAAGGTTCGGCAGCAGATCCACTTGCAGGTAGGCAATACTCTAGAGGCGATCGCGAAAGATGGACGGAGCATTCTCACGCCAATGACGTCACTAGAACGACGCTCCAACTACCAAGACCTGAGAACGACAGAAGACATAACTGTATTGATGCTCAGGGATCGTTGATGCTCCGTTAGCTCCCGCCCGAAAGTCCAGACTAACCGTTCAACCCATTGACTCTTTGCGACACCACGCTAGAGCATAGCAACGAGGCGCACCGCCGGCCCGTATAGGTACAGCGTTTTGGTCCAAGACTACTAAATCAGTCCAAACTGCGTATAAATAAATCCACGACTGACGAACAGTAATTCTGCATTTCTTCGGTCGTTGGCGGCGGCGTCACATGCATTTGCTTGCGTGTACATAGGTCGGCCCCCTTGATCATTGCGGCCAGTACATTGGCCGCGAACAGGGGGTCTCGCACCTTTAACTTAGCTTGCTGGTTAAGCCCATTTAAGTGATCGTGTATTAAACGGATGACCCGCTCTGGGCCCTCTCGATAAAACAGTCTTGTGAGCTTTTCGCGCTCGCTATTCTCTAAAGCCATCAGCATTCGCTCCATACCCATCGCCGCATCACTAGTGAGCAATTGCATCAAGCTAAGGCAAATTTGATTGAGCGAAGTGCGCGCATCCACCGCATCCAAAACTAGAAATGGTTGATCGGGCACAAACTCGCGGCACTTTCTCTGCACCACTGCAGCAAACAGCTCCTCCTTATCTTTAAAGCGCGAGTACAAGGTTAGTTTTGAGATTTTCAGCTCGGCTGCGATGTGCTCCATTTTGGTCGCATGCAATCCCAGTTCGCTAAAGAGATCACCCGCAACGCGAATTATGTCCTCGCGCAACTGCGGATTAACTGGTCGCCCACGCCTTGGTTTTACTGAATTAGAGTTAGCCATAGAAATATTTTAAATAAGATACTTGACCGTACAATAAATAGGTTTATTATTGTACTCGAACGTACACTAATTAACCTCAAAAGGTTTCTTAGCTAATCAAAGGTGTGCCGTGCGTATATTGAAAACAGCTTATCACGCCCACCAGCATACCGAAAACGTTAGCCATTGGTTGGCTTGGATTCGCGGCCAGTTTATTGAAAAAACTAGCGCCAGTCTCGCCTGACCTTATTTTTTCAACCCCCGCTTTAGGAGTGTAAACATGAAATTTCTTCAACTAGCTGGACTACTCATTTCTTTGGCCGCGCTGTCGGGCGTGGCTTTGTCGGCCACTCTTTCGGTTCAAGTTGCCGACATAAAAAGTGAAAAGGGCCAAATAGGGTGCTCTTTACATTCTACCGACGACACCTTTCCGATGGGCACGGTCGCAACACAACTGTGGCAACCCGCACAAAAAGGTTCTTTGAGCTGTGTCTTTACAGATCTAACCCCTGGGTTTTACGCGGTGGCGGTATCCCATGACCTAAATGCTAATGGCAAAACGGACACTAACTTTCTTGGCATACCAAAAGAAGATTGGGGGGTTTCAAACAATGTTCGGCCCGCCATGCGCGCGCCTACTTTTGATGAAGCAAAGATCGAACTTGCCGAATCAGTCACCATTCAGATCAACCTCGATTAGCCAATTTAGGCGTCTTATTCAGGAACTTAACTAACCCTTATGTCAAACACTAATTTTGTAACACGATATGGCCAATGGGCCCTGATCACTGGCGCAACGAGCGGCATCGGTCGAGCCTTTGCCTATGCATTAGCGCAGCACGGTATTGACTTGGTTTTGAGCGGTCGCAATCGCTCAGAGCTAGACAAACTAGCGCGTGATCTCACGCAGCAACATGAAATTATTACGCGAGTAGTGGTACTGGACCTATCAGAGCAAAACGCCAGTCAACGATTAATCGACACATGCGAAAAGCTAGATATTGGAATGTTCATAGCCTCGGCTGGTTTTGGTTCGTCGGGTCATTTCACCCACTCAGATGTTCACGAAGAGCTCAACATGATCGACGTAAATTGCCGTGCCGTAACCGAACAAGCGCATTACTTTGCCCGCACGTTCGCCGCCAAGAGAAAAGGCGCGATTGTGCTCCTAAGTTCAATTGTTGCGTTTCAGGGCGTACCTTTGTCGGCAACTTACGCGGCCACTAAAGCGTATATTCAAACCCTAGCCGAAGGCCTGTATTTCGAGTTAAAACCCTGCAATGTGCATGTGCTGGCCGTGGCTCCTGGCCCGGTAAACAGCGCGTTCGCAGCGCGAGCAAAACTGGCACCAGGGCAGATGGAAGATCCTGCAGTGGTAGCCAAGCAATCACTGGCTGCTTTAGGCAAGACGACTACGGTGCGACCCGGCTTTCTTGCCAAGCTACTCGCCGCACTGCTCAGTGTGCCAAGAGCTTACCGAATACGGATCATGCATATCGTAATGGCCGGCATGACCAAACCTCACAAAGAAAATGCTCCCACTCATTAACGTTAATGACGTTTGCATGGACGACCATGCAGAAATTGGTCAGCCCATGCACTAGGTCGTGCAGCATTTAACCCGATATTCTCAATACCAACAAGAAAACACTATTATGGCGCAACCCTCTACATCTTTACTTCTAATAAGCCTGTTCATACTAACATCCTTACAACCGATAGTTGCTGCAGCCAAGTCCGAGATAGGTCTAGGCGTTGCTCGTGGGGCTAGCCACCCGGGTTCTGCGATTAAGCAGACTGAAGTGGTGCCGTTGCTTGACTATACCAGCGATAAGGCCAATGACTCTGGTAGCACGTCTTTCTTTGCTCGAACCGTACTAGGAGTACCTGAATTTGGGGCTAAATGGAGCATCAACTCCAAGTTATCACTGAGTGGTATTGCCGTCATTGAGCATGAGCGCAAAAAGACCGACTCCACTGCGCTCAATACCAGCCAACTGGCAGCAAAAGATCGCTCGATGTCGGTGGGGGCGCTACTGGAATATCACACTGATATTGGACCACTCCCCGTTGCGATGTTGCTCAGGGCCAGAGCGCGTAATGGCGACCATGATGGACTGATAATTGACCAACGTACCACAGTCGGTGTGTATCAAGACAAACGCGTTTCCGCGCAGTTTTTTGGACAACTCAGCTATTGGGATACAGACGCAACCCGCTCTGACTTTGCACTCCAAGACAATAGCAATGTAGTCAACTTAGCAGGGGGCATCGGCCAAGTCTCGTTTGGAGTTCAATCCACGTTAGCGCTCGGCGTAAACTGGCGCCTAATGTTATCGGTTGAACGGAAAAGCTTGCAAGGGGACGCCAAGCGAAGCCCAATCGCAGAGCAAGATAGCGTGAGCGAGGTAATTGCTGGCATCACATACACGTTCTAGCGGTGAGGTAAGCGATGCACCGCAGATCAAAAATATGGGTTCTTGCCGCCACGCTACTCTTAGTGTCTTGTAGCTCTGCCATGGAAAAACAGAACATTGCTGTACCACTCGCTGTGTCTGACGTGCCAGCCATATTACCTGTGCCCAAAGTTGCCCTAGTGCTGGGTAGCGGCGGGCCACGGGGCTACGCTCATATCGGTATATTGAAAGTATTGGAGCAACACAATATTCAGGTTGATTTAATTGTGGGCTCTAGTGTTGGTGCTTTGATCGGCTCTTTTTGGGCAGCCGGCTATAGCGCACCTGAAATCTCTGCATTGTCAGCGCAGGGCGGCCCACTCACGCTCTTCGATTTCTCATTGTTTCTTAAACAAGGCTGGATCAAGGGGCAACGATTGCAAGACTACGTTAATAGCCAGTTGGATAACGCCAACATAGAGAATCTGCCCAAGCGGCTAATTGTGGTGGCAACCCGCAAACTAGATGGAGCCCCTGTGTTTTTTCTTGAGGGGAATGTGGGCATCGCCGTGCGTGCATCCAGTTCGGTACACAACATATTTATGCCCGCTGAAATTAACAACATGGAGTATATCGATGCGGACGAATCTCTACCCGTGGCCGTAGCGGCGGCAAAGCAAGCGGGAGCAAGATTTGTGATAGCCGTGGATGTGGCGGCTAAGGTTAATGCGGCACCCGCGGGCACCTCTGCAAAGCAACGAGCGAAAGACGCTTTACGGCGATCACGAATTGACCCACAAGTAGCGCAAGCCGACTTTCTGCTTCACCCAGACTTGGATTACAAAGCCGGTCCGTGGCGTAGTTATTTTGTTGCCGCAGAGCGCGAGGGCGAACGCTACGCAAACACTCAGATAGAACAGCTATTGGCCGCGCTACACCGAACTCAAGCAAGCTCTGCAAAGCAGCACTCTGCCTCACACCCGCCAAGCGATGCGGCAGAGTAGCCACGACTTTCGCCAGTATTTAGGGTCCCCTAAATCATGAGCCCTACTACTCAACCCGATGCAAAGCACAGATCTTATTACCCGACGGATCACGCAAATACGCTAAATACAATTTGCCGCCTGCGCCTTCGCGAATACCTGGTGGGTCTTCGCACTCACTTCCACCATTGGCTAAGCCGGCTGCATGCCATGCATCGGCTATGTCGGGAGTTCTCGCTGCAAAACCGATGGTGCTGCCGTTGCCGTGAGTAGCCGCCTCGCCGTTAATGGGTTTAGACAGTGAAAATACGCCGGCTTTGGTGAAATAAAAACAGCGCCCTTTTTCATCAACCACGCCAGGCTTATGACCCATGGTTTCGAGAATGGCATCGTAGAATTTTTTGGATTGCTCAACGTCATTAGCGCCGAGCATAATGTGACTAAACATAGCTAGAATCTCACTTTTTAAGTTGTTAACACTGTTCCCTTAATGGTTTTGATGGCTTGCCGACACGCGAGCCTGACGCAGTATAAATGGTGTTTAGAAATACTGCTTAGTAAAGATGCTTAGGCACACGTAGCCAGCTCAGTTAGTTCGGTTGGCCGAACTTGGCACGGCGACTAGCAGCCACTTTTTCCAGTGCATAAAGTACCCAACCAATTAGCAATAGAATACTCACCACCCTCCATGCTTGCGCGTTGGACTGTAATGTAAGCCAAATACAAATCATGAAGGCGATGATGGGTATGGTATAGCCGCCTTTGAGCTGAAACGCTTGTTGTGCCGTTTCGGGGCTTGCTTGGCGTCGTACCGCTGGTAACGCGGCGATGCAAATTATAAAGCCGAGTAGTCGCACCACGGAGCTGGCGACCGCCAGTACCACAAACGATCCAGAGAGTGCTAACACTAGCGCCATTAACGCCATTAGCAAGATTGCGGTGTGTGGTGTGGCATAGCGATGATGCACCTGCCCTAGCCACGGCGGCAGCATCTTTTTCTCAGCCATCGAGAATAGCAGTCTGGGGGCGGCGAGCATCGACCCCGCAAGGTTACCGCCAATAGAGAATATTGCCGCAAGGGTTATGGCCAGCGCACCCATAGAGCCCGCTAGAAATTGACCCACATCGACGAGTGTCGCAGTTTGGTAGTTCTCGCTGGGTATGACCGATACAAATACGAGCACGATCAAAAAATACAATACGCCCGCTGCGAGCACCGTGGCCACGAGTGCCCGAGGGAGAGTGCGTTGCGGTCTAGACGTTTCACCCGCAGTGACGGCGACCGTTTCAAAACCCACATAGGCGTAGATTAACAAGAGAGTGGTGGCCCCAAGCTCATTCGGCACAAAAAGCGCTTGCGGAATTAAGGTGGCGGATGTGACGTGTTGCAGCCCGAGCGCAACCAGCAACAACAGGGGCACAATTTTGAGAAGGGTAAAAATGCCCATTGTGCGAACACCATCGCGCACACCGAGCACATTGACCCACGCCAGCCCAAGCGTTAG
>CAYOXK010000068.1:0-15516 GCA_964407915.1 uncultured Gammaproteobacteria bacterium | reverse complement strand
TACTAAACAATCTCAACAATCGACAGTTCTTATTCGGGTGCTTAGGTCTAGCACTCGTATTGCGAATATGTCTTATGCCGTTTTTCGCGCATGTCGACTTATTTTCTGAGTATCGGCGCGTATTGTTCGCGCTGGAGCACGGACATCTGTTGGACAACAGCCATCGCATTCTGGTCTATTACATCGAGATCGCATTTGCGTGGTTGAGCACCTGGTTTATACCTGTTGAAACCGCCCTATTTCACCTGCCCGACCCGACGCAGTCCACTGCTAGCATCAGTGACTACCGCTATTTTCTCAACGATCCCTATGTGTATCGTTATCTGTTCTTCTTTAAGCTTCCCTATTTGTTGTTTGATCTAGCCACGGCTGTGCTGATTTGGCGGTTTATGGATGACCCAGCCAGCAAACGTATCGCCATCCTGCTCTGGCTGTTCAACCCACTGACGCTTTTTGCCACCTATATATTTGGGCGTTTTGAGGTGATCAGTTTGTTCTTTTTGTGCCTTACGGCGTATCAACTAAAACAACATAGAGTCATCCTCGCAGCAGCCACCTTTGGTGTATCTCTCTGGTGTCGCGAGATAAACCTATTATTCTTGCCGATATTGTTGATCGCCGTGATTGACCCTAAGGACAGCTTACTCAGAAACGCTCTTGTCGTCGCTCTCTGCAGCGGAATCATTGTGAGTCTTATGGTGTTGCCAGACGCTGTATTGACCGCCTTAGGTGGCAATCTACAACTCTTCTTGGACCCTGCCACCGCGCGGTCTACAGACTCGCTCAGTAAATTACTGTCACTCGGCTACTACTGGTTCTATCCGGTGGTTATCGGACTCTTAGCCGTGGTGATCTATACATGGGAAACGTTGCACTGTGAGCACGTAGAGCGCTTTGTGATTGGCTCGGCGCTCGTACTTTTGGTGTATTTTGCATTCAATGTGCACAGCATACATTACGCGGCTTGGTTGATGCTCTTCCCCATTCTTGCCATCGATTTTCGCCGTCGCGTTGTGGTGCCGTTTATCGCTCTGTGGTTTGCGTGGATCATTTTATGGCTGCTCAAGACGGACGCAGGCGTGTTCACGCTTTTCCTTGCTGCGCCATTACATAGCGACTTTATTGGCTTAGGCCAGTTTCCACGCTTCTTTAACGAGCATATTGCATCCGGCGAATTAACGCTTGTGCAGGCGATTGCGCTAATGCGCTCAGTGTTTGCAACAGTGCTCGCGTACTTGGCCTATCGATTGCTAAGGCGGCCTGCACTTTCGCAGTCGTATCAGCCATGATCTCGTCTATGCTAGCAAACCAGTCAGGCAACATTTCGCAACAGCGGCTACGTCATCCACTTTGTTGGGCCACACTGGGCCACAGATGGACTGTGGGCATGGTCTGTATTGCTTTTTTTTTCGCGAGCACGGTAACGAACGTATTCGGCCAAAATGGATCGCAGACGCGCCCTAACCTGCCGCAAATGGCAACGAACATCGTTTACGTTAATGATCTTAAATCCATAAAACATACCTCGCACGCTGACGAATCGTTGCAAGCAACCGAGTCGCTCATGGCTGTGAGTGGACGCGACCCGCATATTATTTTTACGTTAGACAAAAATTGGTTAAGCTCCGCAGCGGAATCACCGCAAGCAACGTATCCTTTAACCCTGCCCTTTAAACTCAAATCACAACCAAAAGGACCTGAGCAAAGCAAAAACGACAATGCTGCGTTGAGCCATATAAAGCTCGAATTGTTTTATAAAGTAGCCGCGCAAACTAACCAACAATACGTCACCAATCCGTGGTTTCGTTTGGTTTACTCACTCCCGATGGCTGCGCTTGCAAATGCGGACCTTGAGGGGACAGGGCTAACTGTGTCTATTCCCAAGTTCGTAGAGCTCAATCCCAACACGCTACTGCGACTGGATCTAGATGGCTGTGAAAGCTGCACCATCACAGTGCTAGAACGCCCCTTCGCCAACGCGAGCGAGGAATTAATCGCCCAGCGAATAATGAATGGAACGGTCAACTTGGAGGCGGATGATTTGAGCATCGAGCCCGAGGAATGGACTCTACGTAATTTGGTGCGCAGCGATCGCGGTCTTATACCGCAAACGAGCGATGCCTATATGGTCACCCCGCACCTAGACCTCACGGCACAATCAGTCGCTGGGCTCGGATTAACATTGAGCGCGTATCGGACGAACCCTGACGGCGTATTGAGCTCACATGCGCGATCGCAACAGGGTACCCAAGCATCTGAGTTAATTGAATTTCAGATATTTCACTCTGACAATCTACACGGATTTCATGATCGCGCCAGCAGCCAGTTCAAGCTCTGGCTTAACCCTAGCGTTGGGCTAAGCCAGAATAGCAATTCACCAAACCAGGCGCCTAGTTGCGACTACCGCGTCTTTATACCGCTCACGCATATTGTCAAGGAAATGCCCGAAGCGGCTGACCCGCTAGTGTTAGATCAACTAAGAGTCGATTTTCCGAGCGATACGAGTTTGCGGTGGACGATCTGTGACACTTGGCTGGTGCCCTTGGCGAACCTTTCGGCGGAAGTCGAACATCAGCCAGCGTTACTTCACCATCAGCGCCTTGATCGGGCCTCCGGTTTGACATTACTGAAGGGCACATTGACCAACTTACTGCGAGATTGGCCTTTTGTATTAGCACTGCTGGTGCTCTTGCTGTTAACCGTGTGGCGAACACTGCTCGCGGTAAAGCGATAGTTGCCGACGCGGATATAACTAAGTCCGACGGCAAAGCTACAGGGGTTTTCGCTACAGGGATTTTCGCGACAGGGGGCGCTACAAGGTTTGTCGATACAACGCAGTGATGCGTTCGAAGAAATACAACAGTTCGGGAGTAAAGCGATCTAAACTGGGACTGTCTATATCCAACACCCCACTACACTCGTCAGCATAGAAAGGCACCACAATCTCGCTACGACTCGCCGCATCACACGCGATATGTCCTGCAAAATTCAGCACGTCGTTAACCATAAGCGACTCGCCACCATTAAACGCTTTGCCACAAACGCCGTTACCCAATTTGATTCGGGTACAGGCGAGTTGCCCCTGAAACGGACCCAGCACTAACTCATCAGCACGCAAAAAATAAAAGCCGGCCCAGTTCAGGTCACTGATGTTGTGGTAGATCAGGGAACTCAAGTTCGCTGCATTGGCGATGTAATCTGTTTCAGACTCTAATACCGCGGCGGCCTGTTGCAACAGGCGTTCGAGCCCAGCAGGGCTCAGATCGGCGTCTGAGTGGCCGGCGGGAAGTGATTCACTGTCGAGTGAGAATGACATAGCGTATTCAATATAATTAGTGGGCTAAACTGCAATGGCGTGCGCGTTAGCGCTCGTCCTTGATAGGCTACTGATTATACGACAAGTGTGTCAACGATCTCTAAATGCATAGCCTTTAAGTTTGCCAGAAATTCGTGACTCCAAGCATCAGCTCGAGTAAAAGCCGCCACATTTGGGCCAGATTGCTCAGTGTGAGTTTGCGTTAATCGCCCCAATGACTGATCTGGGCTACAACTGCGCAACTCATCCACCACCGCGCAGGTCCGTCGAGCGATGGCGGCTGCCGAGTCAACAATGGTGCGAACGGTCGTTTCATCGCCTAAAACCTGTTCGATTTCGGGTCGAAGCAGCGGAAAATGCGTACACGCGAGCACAATCGTATCAATTGTTGGATCGGCCTTTATAGGATTGAGGATCGTCGCAAGTTCTTGCAAATCAACCGATTCGCCGCGCAATTTAGCTTCGGCCATACGCACCATAGTGGGCGCCGCAAGCAGATCCACCTTACACCCTTGGGCGAAGTCCGCGATGAGCTGATGGGTATAGTCCCTAGCTACTGTAGCAGGCGTGGCGAGTACCGCTATATGCTGCGTCTTGGTGATCAGAGCCGCTGGCTTAATGGCCGGCACCACACCAATAAAGCGAGTGGCAAAGCGACTGCGCAAGGATTCTAAAGCAAGCGTGCTTGCGGTATTGCAGGCGACAATAATAATATCGGGTGAATAGTGTTTAATGATCGAGGCGCTAACCTGATGCACCCTGTGCAACAACTCATTGGCGGATTTAGTACCGTAGGGGAACGCTTCATTGTCGCTTAAAAAAACGTACTGTACCGATGGTAGTACAGCCCAAACGGCTTGATAGATCGACAATCCGCCAACCCCAGAATCGTAGATAACTATTCGCATTTATCCGCACTTACAGGGTCACTGAAGCTGCCCGCATGAGTTTTAAACCGCGGCTTGCATCTGCTGCACGTACGTCCCCACGCCCTCTTCTACAGTCGCAAAGGGCGCATCATAGTCACCGAGCATAGTGAGATTAGACAAATCAGCCTGAGTATAACTTTGATACTTGCCTTTGAGAGCTTCAGGAAACGCGATGTACTCAATCTTACCCTGCGCTACCCACTCAGCTGTACTCAATTGCTGTGCTTCGAGCGTATTGAGTACGGTCGTCGCCACATCATTGAATGATTGAGCCCTACCCGTACCTACGTTAAATATACCGCCATCCTCGGGGTGCTCGAGAAAATGTAGGTTTACTTTGACCACGTCGTCAATCCAGACAAAGTCACGTAATTGCTCACCATCAGCGTAGCCGTCGGAACCCGCAAATAGTTTAACTTTGCCATTTTCCTGATACTGATTAAAAAAATGGTACGCCACCGAAGCCATGCGACCCTTGTGCTGCTCCCCAGCTCCATACACATTAAAATATCGAAGACCGACCACCTGTGCTTCAGACGCCGAGCGATTGCGGCGTACATATCGATCAAACAACAGCTTTGAGTAAGCATAGGCATTCAAGGCTTGTTCGCACTCCGGCTCTTCTTTAAAGACTGAACCGCCACCATACACAGAAGCCGAAGAAGCATAGATAAAAGGAATACTGCTTTTGCCGCAGTAATGAAACAGCGACTTGGAGTACTCATAATTGACTTCCATGATGTAGCGGCCATCCGTTTCCATCGTGTCAGAACAGGCACCTTGATGGTAAATAGCGGTTGGCCCACCGAACTCCATACCTTGCTCGATGCGCTTTATGAATTCGCTTCGATCCATATAATCTTGGATGTCGCAGGATTCGATGTTACGTATTTTATTCCCATCGCTTAAATCATCCACGATCAGAATGTTATTCAGGCCACGCTTGTTTAAACCCTTCACAAGGTTTGCGCCAATAAATCCCGCGCCTCCAGTTACGATAATCATAGTCGTCTAGCCTCTAATGTTTCTCATTTATTCGTGCCACTACTTCATCGATGCTAGCCACCGCCGTGCCCAGCTTACCGACCACGATACTGGCCACCACGTTCGCCAAGTCCAAACTGGCTTGCGCAGACATGCCAATGGCATGCGCCAGTGCCATCAGCGCGATAACCGTATCCCCCGCGCCACTGACATCAAACACCTCAAGGGCGATCGCTGGAGAGTCCACTTTCTGGTCATTTTGGGTAATGAGACTCATCCCTTTTTCGCTACGCGTTACGAGTAAGCTATCGATCTGCAAATCTTGCTTGAGCTTAATGGCCTTAGCAGTAAAGTCATCTTCGTCACGCACTTTACCCACTACAGCCTCAAACTCCTTCATATTGGGTGTAAGCAGACTTGCACCCGCATAACGGGTGTAATCATCGCCTTTGGGATCAATAATGACCGGCACTTGGACCGCGCGTGCTTGCTTGATCATGGCCGCTACGTGCGTTAAACCACCTTTACCATAGTCGGACAAGACCACCACATCGGCGTTAGGCAAGCTAGTACGATAATCGTCCAAACTACGTGCCAGCACTTCATCCGTAGGCGCTTGATCAAAGTCAGCACGCAATAATTGCTGGTTTTGCGCAATCATGCGCAATTTAACAATCGTTTTAATGTGTGTGTCGACGAACAAGTTAGCGCGCACATGATTGCTTTCAATAATGCTGCGTATCTGTCGGCCTGCACTGTCATCACCAATCACCGAAAGTAGCTCGCAAGCCGCGCCGAGCGCAGTAATATTGTGGGCAACATTGGCCGCACCACCCGCGCGAAATTCTTCAGTGTGCACAGCAAGTACGGGCACCGGCGCTTCGGGGGATATGCGATGTACATCGCCAAACCAATAACGATCAAGCATCACATCGCCCACGACTAAAGCTCGAACGTGCTGAAAGCTAGTGGGCGATATAAGTTTGTGCAGTAACTCAGACATAAGTAACGCGGCAAGCCTTAGTGAATGGTTAGTGCTCTAACAATTTAAGATTAGAGCGGCCAATGCCGTAGTAACGAAGGCCCAACTCGGCTAACAACTCGGGGTCGTAGATATTGCGGCCATCAAAGATGGTGCGCTCCGACAGTTCCGCATGCAGGCGCTCAAAATCAGGACTGCGAAACTCTTTCCATTCGGTTATCACGACTAACGCAGTGGCGGCTTTGGTGGCGGCATACATATCATCCACCAACTTTAAACGTCCAGTCGCTAATGCTTCGTGAGAGGCGAAACAATGCCCTGCCTCCACTTTCGCGACAGGGTCATAAGCAAGCACCCGCGCGCCACGCTCTAACAGTCCATTAATAACAATCACGCTCGGCGCTTCACGCATATCGTCCGTATTGGGCTTGAATGAAAGGCCCCATATCGCAAACGTTTTATCAGAAAGATCTTGCGTCGCAAAGTGCGCGTCAATTTTGTTTAATAAAACATACTTCTGATCTTGATTAACGGCCTCAACGGCATCGAGTATGCGGGCGGAATAACCCTGTTGGCGGGCCGTTCTGTGCAATGCTTGCACATCTTTAGGGAAACATGAACCGCCGTAGCCACATCCAGGATAGATAAAGTGGTACCCAATGCGTGGATCGGAACCAATACCTTGACGCACTAGCTCAATATCAGCATTTAGGCGCTCGGCGAGATTAGACAGTTCGTTCATAAACGAAATCTTGGTAGCCAGCATTGCGTTCGCGGCATATTTGGTGAGCTCCGCCGAGGCAATATCCATCACCAGCATGCGTTCATGGTTACGGTTAAACGGGGCATACAGGGTGCGCATCAGCGCCACCGCGCGATCGTCATCGGCGCCGATCACTATACGATCGGGCTTCATGAAATCTTCAATGGCTGCGCCTTCTTTCAAAAACTCTGGATTGGAAGCAACACTAAACTCTTGCTGCACACCTCGCTGGTCGAGTTCCTCTTGTATCGCTTGCCGAACGCGCTCTGAAGTACCTACTGGTACAGTCGACTTGGTAACCACTACACGGAATTCATTAAGCGTCTGACCAATTGCGCGAGCCACCGCCAACACGTGCGATAAATCGGCCGAACCGTCTTCATCAGGTGGTGTACCCACGGCTATAAAAATAACCTTTGAATGACGAACGGCTTCGGCAATACTCGTGGTGAAATGCAGGCGTCCTTGGCTAGTGTTAGACGCGACCAAGCGCTCTAAGCCAGGTTCAAAAATAGGAATCTCGCCCGCGAGCAATCGATCAATTTTGTTCTGATCTTTATCAACACACAAAACTTGATTACCAACATCAGCGAAACATGTACCTGTAACTAAACCAACATAGCCAGTACCAATAATGGATAAATTCATTTAAATATACTTGAATGAGTGAATGCCTTAATGTGCCCGACCGCGGGGGATACCCGTGGTAAGGAGCGAACCAGACAAACCAAGTCATGGCTTATAGGCTTTAAAAAAATAGCCTAAATCCAATGAAAATTGGCGATCTAAAGCTTGCTAAGAATGGATCGAATGATAGTCTAATTTATCGAACGAGTCACAAAGAATGCCTGCAGAACGCCCCCTAATGCCCCATCTAACAGGCTTTTAGCGCGCATTAAAACCGCTACTGACAGTCCCAGCGCAGGGTCGTAACCAAGCAAAGCAAATATACTGGCATAGGCAAACTCCATAAGCCCAATGTTACCAAACGAGAAAGGAATGTTCATAATCAGCATTATGATGGGCGTGGCCACCAGAGCGTCGATGAAACTTACATCCAGACTAAATACGCTGGCCGTCAGAAAAATATTGAGCGCGGCTAAAAAATAAAATACCGCCGAATTAACGAAGGCATACAATAATGCCGCAGGTGAATTTCGATAACCGTTGACGGCATCCATCACTTGATCAAGTTTGGTCAGCACGCGGTCAGCTTTATCGGTACGAGACTGCACCAACTGTTTCAAACGCGCGTAAGGTCGTGGGTCGAGCACTCCCCATGCAATTCCCCCCAAAAGCAGCGCAAAAAAACCAAGACTTACAATAACGAAGTCTACGTTAAACACCGAGAGCTGAACGAAAGTGGCTACTGCGGCAAACACTAATAAAGTTAAGATGCCAGTAAACCGCTCTACAAACACCGAGGCTAGCGCGAGAGGCTGATTTTCAATATGCTTTCCCAGTTGGTAAGAACGCACTACGTCACCACCGACGCTGGTGGGCAGAAAAATGTTATAGAACTGTCCTATTAAGTAATAACTAAACACCCGAAAATACGCAATGTCGCGGTGCTTGGCGGTCACTAGCATGTACCATTTAAGCGAGCTGCTCATATTAACCAGCAGCCCAATCGCGATGCTCAGAAACAGGTAGCCCAAGTGTGCATTGGCAAACAAAGCAACAAATTCGTTGCGACCTTGCGCATCAAACAAGCCAGCAATCGAAACAACCCAAAGCAACAAACCTAGGCTAATTACGACCTGAATGGCCTTTATCATGCTCTTTTTAAACGTCAAAAATACCTCTACAGGTTAGGATCAAATGAATCTGTATTTTCTCGCAATTGTAACTGGGAATTCATCCCCAAGTTGCGTAGAATCCGCGGTTTTTCGACGACCATAGGATTGCATTATGACAACAGCATCTGCACGACACATCTTAGTTTCTTCCGAAGCCGAATGCCTTGAATTGCAAAGCAAGATTCAAAAAGGCGAAATGAGCTTTGACACAGCGGCCGCACAACACTCGCAATGCCCATCGGGCAAGCAAGGTGGTGAACTAGGTAGCTTTGGGCCCGGTATGATGGTTCCTGAGTTTGATCAGGTCGTTTTCAACGAAGCCATTGGTGTAGTGCACGGTCCAGTGCAAACTCAGTTTGGTTACCACTTAGTTGAGATTACGGCGCGCGACTAGCCGTTTGCTTAACAACGTACCTACCAAATAAAGCGCAAGCTGGCGAATAAGCCAATACTTGCGACGACCACAACGATGCTGGGCACTCTGCACAGTGTCAGGAGCGCGGCAAGGGTTGCCGCGCTAACATAATCGCCACCCGCAATGGAGAAGCCTGCAAATGGGCTATTCGTGGTTACTAGCGAGTAGTCAATGTTGAACACGATAGGTGTCCAAATTGCTGTCAGAACCGCATACGCCGAATAACTTAAAAAAATGTTCGCGCGGGCACCAGGTGTCGCTCTAATGGATTTAAGCAAAAACACTACCCGATTAAAGTAAGTCACCACTGCCATCAAAACAATTAGGGCCCAAACCATCATCACAGAGACCCTTTTGCCGCTGTTGCGGGGGTTGGTACGGGTTCGTAGTTATGTAGACTATAACCAACCGTCATGCCGAGCAAAGCGGCCACGACGATGTGACTGTCGGGTAGTATAGGGTTAAGCAGCACCGATGCTAGGCCGCTAGTAACAATGGTTGCCGCGATGGGCCAACGTCGCAATTCGGTAAACGTCATCGCAATAAACGTGGCTGCAATAGCAAAATCCAGACCCAAGTCAGACAGATCAGCCATCGAACCTGCAGCAAAAATACCCAACGCTGTGGAGAAATTCCAAATCACATAAAAAGTTAAGCCCGATACTAAGGCATAGGTATAGCAAAACACCCCAGTGCGACGAGTGTCTGCCTCTGAAACAGCAAACATCTCGTCGGTCAGTACAAAGGCCATAGCCCAACGCTTAGGTGCCGAGTATCCCTGTACATGTTTGCGAAAATTCAACGAATATAGTAGATGCCGCGAACTGATGACCACGGTAGAACCCAATATAGGTATTAAGCCAGCGCCGGCAGTATGCATGCTCAAGGCCGATAATTGTGCTGCACCCGCGAACACGAGCAAAGACATAACCTGCCCTTGTAGCGGAGTAAAACCGGCTTGAATGGCTAGAGCGCCAGTTAGCACTCCCCACGGGATGCAGGCGATCGCCAAAGGCAGCATAGCTACACAGCCCTGCCACATCGCGGCACGATTAGAACGTACGGTCACGGCGCGTATTTAGTGCTTAAAGTAGTCTGGCATAGTGTTGTAAAGCCTAATGGTGCACGGGCTGCATAGGCCGATCTCGTAACGGGCTAGAGCGTGGAAAATGGGCATGTAAAAACTCACGCTGGTCTGCCAAAACCCTGCGGCCACGCAAATACACGTACTCAGCATGCGTTGGCACAAAGGGAATCGCCAATAATTGCATGCCAGATTGCTCAGGTGTACGGCCAGCTTTAAAATTGTTACAACGCTTGCAGGCCGTCACCACATTCGCCCAACAATCTTCGCCTTTTTGGCTTAGCGGTCGAATATGATCACGCGATAAATCTGCGTGCACAAATGCGTGTCCACAATACATGCAGGTATGTCCATCGCGCGCAAACAGCGTCGCATTACTCAATGGTGGTGTGTAGCCAGGGCGATGGTGCCAGTTGCTTTGTGCATCACCAACGGTCGCAATGATCGAGTTGAGCTTAACGGTACTTTGTTTACCCGAAATGGCATTAATACCACCACGCACTATCAACAAATCGTTGCCGCAACAATACAACACCTGGCCAAGATGATGGTAGCGCACGGCCTCCTGATAATTAATCCAATCGAGCGGCATGCCCGCCGCGTCGGTCCGTAAAATCTGTTGTTGAAAACCAAAATCATTAAACATAATGAGCAAACCCTCAACTTACATTTCTGCATCAACGCGAGATCATGCGCTGTGGTTGATAAATTTTCTGTATGCGCGAGTGAACGACTCAATACATGTCAATTACTCGCAAGCCATGTAACTTTACCATGGCTATTTTGCGGTTTCATGTCGAAACTGTGCGGGTTGGTACGCGGGTTCGCTTGAAGCGAAATTGACAGTAGAGGCGTGCACACTAGGGGAGCTAACAGAGCACTCAGCGGTGCGTGCTAGAAAGCCAATTGAAGGGTTTAAAGTAGCAACAGCAGAACTAACGCATAGCGGCTTCTTTAACGTATTCTTTAAACAACTTCTCTTGCAAACTCGTATCGTTTTGCGCAGCTAATGCTTGGTCAACGACCTTGTGACTTAAATGGGGCGCGAAGAGTTTAATAAACTCGTAGACATACTCGCGCAATACGGTGTTTTTACGAATGGCCAAACTCGTGACGCTAGGGTCGAATAAATTACCTGCGTCTAGTACCACTAGGTCATGATCCTGTTGCGGATCGTAGGCCATACGCGCACAGATACCGATACCTAACCCGTTGCGAATATAGGCTTTTATGACTTCAGCGTCCGCGGCTGTCAGAACCACATTTAAATCTAATCCCTTAGCTTTAAAGGCACGATTAATAACGGAGCGGTCAGCTACCCCAAACGTATACGTAATAATGGGATGCGCTGCGATGGCCTCTAAAGTGAGTTCGGGCACTTTAATCAAGGGATGCTCTCGAGGCACCATAATGCAACGATTCCAGCGGTAGCACGGGAGCAAGATTAGATTTTCGAACAGCTCCAAGGCCTCAGTTGCGATGCCTATGTCCGCCTGCCCGCTATCCGTGAGCGCAGCGATTTGTTCAGGCGTACCCTGATTAATCTGCAGCTTCACATGAGGATACCGCTTGCGAAACTCAGTCACGACCGGCGGTAACACATAGCGTGCTTGGGTGTGCGTGGTGGCTATGGACAAGGTACCCGAATCTGGCTGACTAAAGTCGCTCGCAATTCGCCCTATATTGTCAACTTCGTCAAGAATTAGCTCAAAGCGCGCTACTAAAATTTTACCTTCGGGGGTCAGTCCACTTAAGTGCTTACCCGCTCGCACAAATAGAGTAACACCGAGCTCCTCCTCTAAGCGCCGAATTTGGCTGCTGACTCCAGGCTGAGAAGTATGTAACTTTTCGGCCGCAGCCGTTACATTCATGCCATTACGAGCCACTTCTACCACATACTGAAATTGGCGTAACTTCATAGAATACGTCGCTCTTCGGTGCATGTAGGTTGCCGTACTGGCTGGCCTAACTAATTAGTTGGAGGTACGTGCAGAGGTTCAAAGCAACTGGACGGAATAGAGAACTCCCTGTCTAACGAGCCGCTCATTTGATAGCGCCCGCAACTATCTAAATAATTTTGTGTGGTGAGCGGCATCGGTACGCGGACGCCACTAATATAATCAATTACATGAGCCCCCGTCTGTAACAAACGCAAGCCGTCTTCCCAGTATCTTATTTTATCGGGCTGACGCGAAAGCCCGCAGGGTTTAAACGAAACGATGGCCTCTTTTGCTGCGACATAACGTGGCCATACTTCAAAGATTGTTTCATCACGGCGCATCGTCTCGGACTCAGATTTGGCAGAGTCGCGTAGTTCATCGAGCATGGGTAAGACCGAACTAAACCCGTCCACGTCTTTAAATACACTTTGCATTTGATCTACGATCGTATCAATCGCAGCAAAGGTTTGCGCTAATTTGATGTAACGGCTATGGAAAAACTTCTCAGGCGGCATCGAGAAAGCTTTGAATGGCTCGCCCCACAATTCATCAACCCCTTCCTCGCCGCTAAAATGCTTGACCTCCTTGCCTAATTGCAATGCCTCCATAAAGCAGGCTTCGCACTGCTGCATTAAAGGATTGTCTTCCGCCACATGTATCCCTTTCTTCTCGATATCGACAATACTGGTAAAGATGTCGGTAGCACGATTAAAAAGGGAACCCGCCAGCATCGCTGCGTTTACACGTTTTCGCGCGGGGTCTTGTTCTTTTTCGTAGTATTTTCGCGCGATCTCAGTACGCCAGCCCGGTGAATTGATACCCGCTTCAGTATGATGAAAAACGCGCTTTTGCAGAGACAGAATTAACGCCTTTTTCTCCGACAAAGTATTCGGTGGCGCTGGATAGTAACGTACCCAATGGCCATTGTAGTAAATGCAAATCTTACCGCGATGCTCGCGGATTTCGCCATTGATCGGAGTTTTCTCCACTGAGCTGGCATCGGTTGATACAACCTTATCCGTTACACGACTGGGATGAATCATATTGTTTGAATGAGCTTGTAAATAGAGGCCTACTTCAATGAGAGAGTAGCACGCGCTTAGAATGGTTTAGCGCTACCCGTTTGCGCTGCTTGCTCGCGCAGCAACTGCTTGCGTCGCTCGCAAACCTTCTTGCCTTCGCAAATATCGCAAGCACCGCTTAATCCATCGATGTCGTTAAGACCGCCACAACTTCCTTTAATGGCGCGTCCATTTAGAATCACGCCAATGGACATTGCTGCAACCACGCCGATGAAAATAAAAAATGTAAGAATCAAGGTGCTCATCACTAACTCCGAGTGTTCAATTTGTTACTTTAGTGCGCAACTAAGCCCGCTTCAAGGGATAGGGACCGCATTGTAATGAAGAAGAGGACGCAGGTCATCGCTAACCAGTGTTGAAATTGTACCGTCGGGCTCGCGAATCATGGCGTAAAAACTGAGTTTGTTGACACGCGAAAACTCTATACCGCGCTCTTCTCCCAAGGCTAACACAGCCGTGGCTAATCCGTCTGCCATCGTGGCGTTAGAATGTACGATTGTAACAGAGGCAAGGCGATGCAGCGCAGGGGTCAAACTCCGACTATCGAGAGTGTGGGAATAACGTATTCCATCCAGCTCGACGAAGTTACGATAATCACCCGAAGTCGCCATCGCATGATTATCTAAGCTCATTACCTGGCTTACGCCCCCACTCACATGTGGCGTCTCGATGCCTATACGCCAGACATCGCCTTCCAAACTGGTTCCGGATGCACGTAACTCTCCGCCAATTTCAACTAAATGATTCACCAAGCCATGTTCGTACAGAAATTCGGATACTTGATCCACGGCGAATCCCTTGGCGATTGCTGACAGATTAAAACTTAAACCATCCGCCAGTTTCGTCACCCGATCGTCAGCGACCGAGTATTTTTGATAGCCCACTTGTGCGCGCAATTGAGCCAATTCAGCCGGACTGGGTTGCACCGTAATTTGCCCCTTTGGACCAAACCCCCAAGCATCGATCGCGGGCGCCAACGTTACGTCAAACGCGCCGTTAGACAATTCACTGATATCCTGCGAAGTTTGCAGTATCGAAGCCAAGTCGCTGGGCACTCTAACGGCCTGATGGGATGACGCTTGATTGAGCTTGGTCAAATCTGAATCGGTTAGATAGTGCGACATCACTTGATTGGTCCTTTGCATCACCAATACCAGCGACTGCTCAAGCTCTTCTCGTGGGGCGGAATGTTCGCTAGGCATCACCACGCTGATCGTGTAGTGGGTACCCATAATTGGGCCTTTAAAGATCCATAGATCGGTTGGCGATTGGTTTGGGCCGCCGCAGGCTTTCAAGCCGAGCAACAGTATGCCGAACACGCTCGATAAACCTAATAACTTAGAAATGTGGGGGGCAAGAGCTTGCATCAAACTTAAGATTCTATGCGTAGCATATTTTGAAAACACCTTCGCGGCAACCAAGCGACTGAGTGGGCTCAAGTCGCTTTTTCGCAATCAGATAAATACCATAGGGTTTTTGATGCGTACCGCGGGCGCTTCAGTTGGAATGCGCCACACAACGAAGAGCTGTATTAGAACTCTCTCTGCTAACCACCAAAATCGTCCAGCATAATATTGCTGTCTTCTACGCCAAGATCTTGCAGCATATTGATGACGGCCTGATTCATCATGGGCGGACCGCACATGTAAAACTCACAATCTTCCGGTGCTTCATGATCCTTCAAATAGTTCTCGTAAAGCACGTTATGAATAAAACCAGTATCGCCCGTCCAATTATCCTCAGCTAATGGATCTGACAATGCAACGTGCCACTCAAAATTAGGATGCTCGGCCGCTAGACGATCGAAATCTTCTACATAAAACATTTCACGTAAGCTACGCGCACCGTACCAGAACGTAATTTTGCGTTTAGTTTTAATGCGTTCTAATTGATCAAATATATGCGAGCGCATGGGCGCCATGCCAGCGCCACCACCTACGAACACCATTTCAGCATCAGTTTCTTTAGCAAAAAACTCGCCAAACGGACCTGAAATGGTGACCTCATCGCCCGCTTTGAGATTAAAAATGTACGACGACATTTTGCCAGGCGGCAAGCCCTCGGTGCGTGGTGGAGGCGAGGCAATGCGCACATTCAGCATAATGATGCCGGCTTCGAGCGGATAATTGGCCATTGAATAGGCACGCACTACCGTTTCTTCAACCACAGACTCGTACTGCCAAATATTAAAGTGATCCCAATCAGATTTGTATTCATCCTGA
>CAYOXK010000067.1:9189-15598 GCA_964407915.1 uncultured Gammaproteobacteria bacterium | reverse complement strand
GTATCGTCACCGTCGGAGCCTGCGAGACAACTGCCGACCGAGCTAGCCGTATTGGCTGAGCGAATTGCATCGGCTAAGGAGCAACTCGCTGACACGTCGATGACGGCCGCCGGCGCTACCAGGGTGATTTGACTGAGTGCTAACGCAATTAAGGTTTTATCAAAGGAGTTTAAAGGCGGCATCGATCGACTCTTTAAAGTGGTTCAAAAGAGCTTAAATCTAGCATGTGTCGCGAGCTGGGGGATAGCGCTTTCTGCGGTTTGCTATGCTGTATCCGGCGCAGAAGAAGCTATCGCAAAAGAGGCTATAACGAAAACGTCACCGTTTTATTCGGTCCAATGGGAACCACGAAAAAAGTCTCCTCGGCATCGTTCACCGCACCAATCGCGCAATGGTTGGCAGCACGGTTTCGGTTAAGTTGGTCTACACCATCTACTGGCGCGTTAGTGCAAATGCTAAGGTCGCCATTGCGCAGCAATCCAGAATTGGATTGAGGGTAATGGATAAATGTGTTGCCGAACGACGCCCCTGCCCTTTGCAGAGCGCCTAAACCAGGGTCGCCTTGTTGAATTTCTGCGGGTGGCGGCGCCGCATTAAAGCAGGACAAATCGGGTGTATCTTCCATCCAACTCGCGGTAGCTAATAGTACGGGGACATAGCTGGCGGTACAGTCAGAGGCGGGATTTACGTCGTTGGATGAATTTCCAATCACTGTATTCAGTAGCGTTAGACTGGGCTTATACGTTGGATTGCCAGCTACGAAAATACTACCACCAGTACTTAAGTTGGTATTGTTCGAGATCGTTGTATTGAGCAGCTCAACTTGGCTCGCGTTTAGGTAAATAGCACCCCCGCTCGAGGCCGTGTTGCCTGATACCGTTGAATTGGTAATGCTGACACTGCCGCGGTACAAATTGAGCCCGCCCCCACCGTACCCTGAAGTTAGAGTGTCGCCAACATTATTTACTAACGCACTCTGGGACAAGGTAAGAGAGGACGAAGCGGTCGCATACTTGAAATTGGCATGAATACCACCGCCTTTTTTGCCAGCAGAGTTACCGGAGATATTAGAACGCGTAATGTCGATCCCCTCGGAGGAATAGATTGACAATGCGCCACCATAACCACTGGCTGAGTTATTGCTGATTTGGGAATCAGCGATTGATAACCGCGCTTCAATTGCCGAGCCCTTGAAGTTAGCGCCCAGGCCCGCCCCGCTTCCCGACGCAACATTATTAATAATGGTCGACTGATTGATTTCGATAGAACTTGAATAAAAAGCGTAAATGCCCCCACCCTCGCCCGCCGATGTGTTGTTGGTGATGGTGACATTGTTCAACACTAGTCTGTTTCCTTCAGGAACGTAGACTCCACCACCGTACCCGCGTTCATCCAAATCATCAAGGTAGTACGCATGGCCATTTTGGATTGTTAAAGAAATGATGTTGAGCTCCACCGCTGCGGAATCCTGCATACCTATTAAGCGGAATGGTGGCGTTGCGGGCGCGCTCGAGCGCTCGAGCGTAGAGCCATTACCTTGGATGGTGATGTTTGAGTTGATGAGCGGGAGTCCACCATCACCAAACAATTCTCCATCCATAACCGCCTCGGTTAAGGTAATGGTTGAATTGGCAGGTAGAATGATGGTGTCGTCCCCCAAACCCGCTGTACAACCGCCCGCTGGTTCGTCGGTGTTAGCCGCCCGTATGGCGTCGACCAAAGAACAACTTGCGCCCACATTAATATTGTCGGCGATGGCGACTAATGACATCTGAGCCAGCGCCAGCGCAATTAAGGTTTTGTTGAGCGTATTTAAGGGGGGCATATTGCACTATTCTCCAGAGTTCTGAACGCTGCTAATCGTAGCACACCCAACATCAACTACTCTATCTCAATAGAGCACAAAGCAATTCGTGCAGGTGCTCAAACTTGGATTTACTGCTAGGATACTTATGAGAATAATCCACCCTATTAGCGACACTTAAGAGCGGGAGAGTTTATGCAATTTCCAAAATGTACAACCGAAATGAACGAGCTCGCAGACTTAGTGTTTGTGGCGCATCGCTGTAACGGTTGCGGTGGGGTCTGGCTTGGTGATGCGGATATTGATGTGCAGCAGCACGCATCCGCCATTGATCAAATAGACACCACCCCGCTAGAAGCAGATTCGCAGCTCAATGCGCGCCGCGATATCAACTGCCCGTCTTGCGATGTGCGCTTGCTAAAGATGCTAGACCGGACTCAGCTCAACGTAGAGTACGAGTTATGCCCCGATTGTAGAGGCGCATTTTTTGACGCGGGTGAGCTGAAGGACCTTAGTGAATTTACATTGCGCGAACGGCTTAACCAGCTCTGGGATACAGTAAAGTCTAATTTGAACTAAGTCAGCTGCCGCGAACCTTGCTACAGCCGACTGGGTATCGGACTCGCTAGTCTTTGCTCACCGTAATCGATCCACTCACCGTCTCGAGTTCAATCTGCGCAGTACCTTTGCCCACTTTGAACTCGAGCAACTCTGATTCAATCCACGATTGGCTGGGACGGTCATCCGTGAGTTTGTTGCGGATCTCTCCGCCTGAGCCAGTGGTAATGTCAAAATGCGCATCGAGTTTGGATTGATTGAATACCAGATCAATGTCGCCGCTTACCGTCGAGGCCTCCACAGAACCCGCGTTACTCAAGTTCATTAAAGCGGCTACCTCGCCCGATACCGAACTCAGTTGTACGCGCTCGGCGTTGCCAAGCTCTGCCTCAATGTCGCCGCTGATGGTGGACACCGAAAAGCGCTTGCTCTGCACCTGCGCTTCTAGATCACCGCTCACCGTCTCCACCAAAACTTCGCCTTGCGAATTAAGGACCGTAATGTCCCCGCTCGCGCTATAAGCCTCGATCCGACTCGCACTATCGTGAATATCAATATCCCCACTTACGTTTTTGGCTCTAACGCCCGCCTTGATACCCGTAATCTCAAAATTGCCTGAGGTGCCCTGCGCAAAGAGTGGCGTGCTTGCAGGCATATAGACGGTAAGGTTGGTGCTTGATCCATAACTGTCGTGTCCACGGTCGCTATGGTAGCTGGAATGCTTAGTTTCAATATGGATGAGAATGTCCGCGCCATCGTTTTTAAAAACGAGTTCGTCGCTCTCACTGCGCAAGCGCCCTTGTACCTGCACGGTATTTTTATCCCAACCAATAAACTGCACATCGCCATCAAGTATCTTAAAACGCACTTGTCCGCCCGCTGTCACGGCTAGACTTTGGTCTATGTTGAGTGACGAACTGGCTTGAGCCGCGAAAGTAAAAAGGCATAGCACGGTGGCTCCTACCGCGAATACACCTGCTTTAGAGTTTTGCATGGGTTTGCTCCTGGTATTAATCCATTAATAGTGGGTTTTCGTAAATAATCTGCGCGCTCAAATGGCCAGCTCTTGACCTAATTTGATGCGTTTAAGTAAATCAGCTTCGCGTTGATACGTGCTGGCCATTAGTTTTAAGTAAGTAGACTGGTCGGGCGAATGTTCGATGGCCGCTTTAATTTGTGCCGACGCGGTAGCTGTAGTAACAAGCACAGCACGGGCATCGGCCACCAACCGTGGGTTGAGCCCACTGGCGTCATCACTGAGTATGGCGGCCAGGTGCAGTCTTACTTCTTGCTGCTGTGCTTCCATCGCATTAATGGTGGCTTGGTGCTGCGCCAATATTGCGGCCTGAAACTCTAAGTATTGATCGGTGCGCTCCGCTATTTGGGCATTACGCTGTACCGAATAATACGAAACACCGAGCGATGTGAGCGCCAGCATTAAACACGCCGCCATAGCGGTGGGCATCCACGTATGTGGTACAGACCAACGCGCCGCCTTATCTGCGTTATTAGCTTCCTGCTGATGCTGCAGTTGCGCAGCGATCTCAGGCCATAAGTCTCGATCTGGCGGAATATCCCATTCCAGGTCATGTAACAATGTACGGTCTGACTTATTCATGTACGGGTCCTAGTTGTGGTGCTCTTGTGTTGATGTTTGTTCAGACAGCGCTTCTAGTTTAGCTTTGGCACGATTAAGTAACGACTTACTGGTGCCAATCGGAATGCCGGTAAGGGCCGATATCTCTTGATGGGTATAGCCCAAGTACTCAAAGCAAATTAAGATGGCGCGCGACTTATCGGGCAATTGCATGAGCGCTTTTTCGATATCTAAGTTTTCGTGTGGGTCGGTTAAAGCTTGGTCTGGTTCCCATGCTAGGTCCTCTAAACAGTCTTCTTGCCAGCGATGCTTTTGCCGCAATCGATCAATCACTACATTACTGGCAATACGATGCAACCAACTGCTCACTTTACTTTTGCCATTAAAGCCTGCAAGATTTTGCCAAGCCTTAATAAAGGTCTCTTGCACAAAATCTTCGGCCCATTCGCGATGTCCGCAGAGCCGATAGCAGAGTGCGAAGACCCGGCCAGAGTTATGTCGGTAGAGTGTCTCGAAGGCGCGCGTGTCACCGCTTTGCGCGCGCTTTACCAACAGCGATTCATCTAACACAGTGTTTATCCGTTTTGGCGTTTAATATTTAGACGAACCAACCGCAAGTTTGGTTGCAATTAGCTGCTTTTGATTGCTTAAATTACCAGAGCGCAGTAGGTTGACCCAACCAATCATAAAATAAGAAGCAATTATGCCTAATAAATTCAAAGTTCTGCTGGTCAGTCTTACGTGTTGGGTTCTGACCGCGTGCGTCAGCACCCCATTAACGAGCCTTGCACCCACCAAAAGCCCCGCGGCCTATGCCATGCCCGATCGTTATGCGGCCGCCACTGTTGAGCAAATCTTGCGCGATGGTGGTAATGCCGTTGATGCGGCCATCGCAGCCGCGTTCGTTCTTGCGGTGACATTTCCCGAAGCGGGCAATATCGGCGGCGGCGGGTTTTTATTAGCGCGCATGAATGGCGAACCATACTTTTTAGATTACCGCGAGAAGGCTCCGCTGAGTGCTCATCGCGATATGTATTTAGATGAGCAGGGCGAGGTGGTGCCTAACTTAAGCCTAGTCGGTATACGCGCAGCGGGCGTGCCCGGTACCGTGGCAGGCATGTGGGAGGCGCACCAGAAATTTGCCACGATGGGTTGGGCCGAATTAATCGCGCCCGCCATTGAAGTCGCCAAGCAAGGCTTTGAAGTACACCCACAAAAAGCGGCAGAAGTACGCGACATTTTGCCGTGGTTTGGCGATGCCGTTAACTTTGCGGAACATTTTGGAGCAATGCAAACCCCAGGATTATTTCAACAGCCAGAATTAGCTGCAACACTCGAACGTATTGCAGAGCTTGGGCCAGATGATTTTTACAAAGGCGAAACGGCGCTTTTATTAGTGGCGCAGTCTGAGCGCGATAACGGCATTATTACGATGCAAGATCTGGCCGACTATGAAGCGGTTTGGCGTGCGCCTTTGTTGGCGCAATGGCGCGACTACCAGGTAATTACGGCACCCCCACCTAGTTCGGGTGGCTTTGCGGTGATTCAGTTACTTAAAATGAAAGAGTATTTGGATACACAGTTCAGCGGATTGGATCACAACTCCGCGCAATACGTGCACTTGATTGCCGAGATGGAAAAACGCGTGTTTGCTGACCGCGCTGAGTACTTTGGCGACCCCGACTTTGTTGATGTGCCGATCGAAGCGCTTATATCGAGTGACTATATTGCGGCCCGTGCGGCTGAGGTGCAAGCCAATAGTATTAGCCAGATTGAAGATGCGAAGCCAGGGTTAGATTCGCCCAGCACCACGCATTTTTCGATTATTGACCAGTGGGGCAATGCGGTGTCGAACACGTATACGATCAACTGGGGGTATGGCAGTGGTGTGGTGGTAGAAGGGGCGGGCTTTATTTTAAACAACGAAATGGATGATTTTTCGACTAAACCGGGTGTGGCGAACGCGTATGGTGTGGTGGGTGGTACCGCCAATGAGATTCAGGGGGCAAAACGGATGTTGTCGTCGATGTCGCCGACCCTGCTACTAAAAGACGATGAAGTGAGCATGGTGGTGGGCACCCCGGGTGGCTCCACCATTTTTACTTCCGTTTTTCAAGCCATCGTAAACGTAATAGACAACGGCATGAGCGCGCGCGAAGCGGTGGGCGCGAGTCGCTTTCATCATCAGTTGTTGCCGTCAGACCTGATTACAACGAGTATCTCGATACCGTTGCCAGAGAAAACCAAAGAGGCGCTGCAAGCTAAAGGCTATCGAGTAGAGCCCCACGGCTGGGAATTTGGCGACGTGCAACTGATCGAGCGGTCCCGAGGCGAAACCAACGCCGCCTCAGACCCACGTGGAATAGGCAAATCGGGAGTGATCTACCCTAATCAAGACACCCACCGTTAGAATTCGACGCGGCGTGTACTCGTCAACGATAAATCCTGTC
>CAYOXK010000067.1:0-9089 GCA_964407915.1 uncultured Gammaproteobacteria bacterium | reverse complement strand
GACACCCACCGTTAGAATTCGACGCGGCGTGTACTCGTCAACGATAAATCCTGTCTAATTGAACGCTTCCTTAAGTGCGCGGTTAGGGGGTGAATCGCTCAACACGCCAAGAAACAAGAAATGCGCGATAGGTTGAATTGGCATATTCGCCATAAAATCAGAACAGCTCGCGATCGAATTCAATTATCAAGTGGACTGCAAACCCGATTACAGATTTCCACCTCAGTCATCGTTAGCGAGTGCCGGTATTGAAACATGATCGGCTTTTATATCCTTTAGGAACTTTCGTGTGTAAGCGTTAATAAAATCAGTAGGGAAACCCGTTTTGTCTCTTCCAGTACTTTGACTGTTTTTGAGGTTTCCGTGCACTTGGATGCGATCGTACCAGTTGTGATAATGCGTTATGTGGCCATCAAGACTATAAAAATTCCCTAATCCATACTGAAGATGCGCCAGTTCGTCTTGCCAATGCAACGTCCGATGCACCGGCACATACCAAGGGGCATTAAGACGCTTTGACGCGTGTACTGTCATCGGCGACCAACTCAGACCATGGCTACTCAGATGCGCTGGGATGCCATGTGTAATGTGATCGGAATGGAACGGGAAGTCTTTTCTAACCTCCATTGGGAGCATAAAACGACGACGGCGAATGCGCCAGTGCCTAACCCGCTTGGCTGGCTGTGTTCTGAAAAACAGGAAAGAACTTTCAGGCATATTACGACCAAAATCGCGAGTCATTGGACCACAACCAATATCTTCTGGTGACACCAATATGATTTGATCTGTTAACTTCGATGCCACTAAATCAAACCAACGATCAGACAATAAAATAGTATCAGCGTGAATCAATAAAGTGTACTCAGCCGTGGAGCGACTCAACAGAGTATTCAAGGCATCGCTTTGGCTACACTTTTTTTGTATCAAATCACAATCAAAGCGCAGAACAATGTCGGCAGTTGAATCGTCTGAGCAATTGTCCAGCACACAAATCTGATGATCAACCTTTGTCGTTGACTTGATATGGTGCAAACAGTGACCAATAAACTGAGCGCTACTCCACGTGGTAATGCCAATAAATAGTGTGTGCTTAGCCACCAATTCACTCTCGCTCATGTTTCGTATTTTGAACTACCTTAGCTTCTTTTAGCTTACTTTGATATCGCGCAAGGTCATATTCCAAGCCAATTCGTGATACTGCTAAAGCTCACGCAGTTCGAGCTTTGCGAACCTCTATCCGCTGAGATAAAGCTTTACTCATAATCTGATTAAAATGAGTTGAGGGTGTGAGTAAATGGTACCGATGGAAGAATCGTTAAACGGGTATACCTTCGAGAGGATAGTTCTCGATGGAATCAACTTAGCGAATTAAGCAAACAATTTGACGTGTTATTTCAACCATTCAATGAGCTTTAGAAAACCGGACTCCACGCTGATATTAGGCTGCCACTCAAGCAGTTCGCGAGCTTTTGTAACATCACACATGAACGCCGACTGATCTTCGTGCCATCAGTCATCCCACAGCCGCTAATCGGCATTATTTAACGCAAAGAGGTCAGAAAGATTGTTGTGAGTAGGTTGGTCTTAACAGTGTGTTAACACGATATCAGTAGTATCCGCATTCGACGCAACGCGCAGGCTTTCTACTCGTATGACCAACGCCACTTCTAATCGAACTACCGCTAAGGTAATCGCGTTCTCAGACTACGTCTCGCTTTCCTCATCGAGTAAGCAGTGCAGTTCGCTGAATCGGTACGGTGAAAAGCCATTAAAAGGCGCGCCTACGGTGACTATTGCTCATGATATCGCTGCGATCCCTCAACAGTTCTTACAAGTAACACGCACGCTTGAAAATATTGAGGCAGTGCTGGCGGAGTTGGATTTTGGTGCCAACTATCCTTTATTTGCCGGCGTCGAGGGCTCCGTGTTTTATGTGCAAGTGGGTGTAATCGGTGCCGAAAACTACCCAAGTAAACAGAATGCTCGCTACGGTGCGTATCACGGCGGACCGCTCGGTAGCAAAATCGTTTATGGTCGCAAGTGGATGATCGAAGCCGCCGCGCCCACCTCCGAAGTCGTGCAAACTGTGTTCTTGGCGATTAAAAAAGCACGGGAACACGAGCTGCGTGAGCACCTGTATTTGCATAACGAGAGCGGTGAGCATCGTGCTACACCATTTAACACCCATATCGATTTACCCTTATTAACACGCTTAGCGGCGAGCTCTAACTGGGTCAATCCAGTGACAGAGTCTGGCTTGTCCTTTGAAAATTTAACTCAAGTGCTAAAGCGAGTTCGATTCAGTGGCGCGGAATTTGAGCTTACTGCGCTCCAGTTCATCGACGACACCCACAGCGTCGCCACTCTTTCGTTAGCCGCTAACAATCCGTTGTTTCCAGAATTAGCTCGAGCGCGTATCAATGTGATGTTTATAGTGGGCAACACGAGCTACTTTTTGCATGCCTTGATGGCTGCTCTTATTCAGCGTTCCGATGAATATGTGCAGGAGCACTTTTTGTTTAAAGGCTTCGCGCGGTTTAGTCATACGGTTTGTCCAACTCAACTCGCCCAATTCTCGATCGACACGCGTCAGGTCGGACCGTTGAGTCGCGAGTGCCGCGCCGCGTTCTCTAGCATGAACGCTTCGGTCGATGCGGGCCGTGCACCGCGCCTCAATCAACATTTACTGGGGCTAAAGCAGCTCTCACAAATTAAGCAGTTTACTAGTTTAGAAGGATATCTCCCTTCTTAAGCTGTTTGTTCATACGCCTGTCATGTTTTTCGCGTAACAATACTGCGCTCTGATCGAATATTCTGGCATGTGGCCGTATGCTCGATGAACTTGTACACACCTACGCCTTAACTCTTATATAAATCGCCCTACGGTAATCATGAACAACTCTTTGGATCCTCGAGCCCGCGAGCTACGCGATGGCTCTGCCGACAACCAGATCACCAACCCCAGCGCCGCCAGTAATGTCCGTACTTTTGAGGACGTGCTGCAAGCCAATCTATCGCGCCGCCGCTTTTTAACGTCGACTTTAGTTTTGGCAGGGGCCGGCACAATGCTGGCGGGGTGCTCGTCTGATGAACAAGACGCTGCGCTAGCCACCGCGCAGAGCCTAGAGCCAGATACCACCAAGCGTTTTAACTTCGTAGAAGTAGAACACGGCACATTCTATGATCACTTGTGTGCGCCTGACCATACCGCGCAAATATTAATCAAGTGGGGCGATCCGCTTTTTAATGATGCGCCCGAGTTTGATGTGACGGTTCAATCGGCTTCGACGCAATTGCAGCAATTTGGTTTTAACTGCGACTATGTAGGTTACGTGCCATTAGAGCCTCTGCCGGGTGGGGGTGCGCGCGCCCTGCTGTGTGTAAATCATGAATATCCCATCCCATGGCTTATGTTCCCTGGCTTCACAGGATCGCTTGATGAGTTGACCACTGAGCAGGTACACATTACGCAAGCCGCCGTTGGCTGCAGTATCGTGGAGGTGTATCGCAAGCGCGATGGTTGGTGGGTGGATCGAGGTTCTGAGTACAACCGTCGGATTAGCGCATACAACACCAAGATGCGCGTGAGCGGCCCGGCCGCTGGACACCCACGGTTACGTACCAATGCCGATCCGTCGGGACGTGAAGTGATTGGCACGTTTAACAACTGTGGCGGTGGCGTTACGCCTTGGGGTACATACCTGACCTGCGAAGAGAATTTTAATTTTCATTTTGGCGGCGCATTGCCAGACGAGCATGCAGAGCAAGTGAATTATGCTCGCTATAACGTTCCGCAGGATTACACTGGCTGGGCCCAAAAAGACCCGCGCTTTGATCTGAGCGTAGAGCCCAATGAGCCAAACCGCTTCGGCTGGGTAGTTGAGATCGACCCCAAAGATCCTACTTCAACGCCGATAAAGCGCACGGCACTAGGACGCTTTAAACATGAATGCGGCGAGAGTCGCATGGCCCACGACGATCGCCTTGTGGTGTATATGGGCGACGATCAAGTGTTTGAATACCTGTACAAATTTGTTACACGCGACCCAGTCGACTTATTCCAACCCGCCAATAATCGCGATCTGTTAGACCACGGCACGCTTTATGTTGCTAAATTTCTTGATGAGGGTCGCTTGGAGTGGCTACCGTTAGACATCAGCGACCCTAGACTCAGCGCCGAATTTGCCACGCAGGGCGATTTACTCATCGAAACGCGCCGCGCAGCCGAATTGTTAGGGGCAACGCCTATGGATCGCCCCGAGGATGTGCAGCCACATCCTACGAATGGCAAGGTCTATGTAAATCTAACGAACAACACAGGGCGAGAAAAAGCCAATGTGGCCAACGACCGCGTTGAAAATGTGTTTGGACACATCATCGAAATTTCTGAGGATTGTAAAGATGCCGCCGCCACCGGCGCCGACTGGCAAGTATTAGTGCGTTGCGGTAACCCCGACGTGCCAGAACATCAAGCCTCCTGGAATGCCGCGACCTCAGCGAACGGTTGGTTCGCCAGCCCAGATAACGCCGCCATAGACCCCTCAGGGCGATTGTGGGTGGCCACCGACCAAGGCAGCAAAGTTAATTTAAGCGGCACATCAGATGGTCTCTGGGCGCTCGAAACCGAGGGTGTTGAACGCGGCAAGGGCAAAATGTTTTATCGCGTGCCTAAGGGTGCTGAGCTGTGTGGGCCGTGCTTTAGTGACGACGGCGAATCGCTCTTTCTAGCCATTCAGCATCCTGGTGACTACGATCGTACAGACGACGAAAAAGCCATGGGCGGTGCCATCGACTGGCCTGAATTTACGATAGGACAGCCACCGAAGCCCGCGATTGTGGTGGTCACTAAAAAAGCCGGTGGGCGTGTAGGCTGAGTAATAATCAGAGGTCGTAAAAGGGTGGGGCTAACGCGAGCCCTACCCTCGTAACCCAGATCCCTTATAGCCGTTGCGGCAAGAAGCTCGCTAAAGAGTCACTTAGAATGCGTTGGCATGCACTTTGAGTGCGGTGGCCAGCGCTTCGCGTTGTTCGGGCGTTTCTTTGGTCTTTGCCGACAAATGGGTAGTGTGGGGCACTCGGTCCAGCCAAAAGAGGCCGGATGTTTTGGCAACTTCAGTGGCGCTTGCTAGCCATACGATGGTGTCGGCACCTTCGTGCGCATTGCGTAATACGCGGCGCATTTTTGTCGCAAAATCCGGCAGACCTACTTCGAGTCCTGGTGTTAGCGCCCAACCCGGGTGCATGTTGTGTACCGTAATGCCAAATTCGGCCCAGTCTTTGGCCCATTCTTCGCCGGTGATGACTAAACCGCGTTTGGCGCGAGCATAGGCATCGGCTCCCGAGTAGTCACCTTTAGAGCTCTGTAAATTACCCACCGAGATACGTTTAGCGTACATCCCACCCGACGACACATTGATTACGCGAGCGTTGCCCGATTTCTTTAATAGCGGCAGCACAGCATTGGTTAGCATATAGGGCGACAGCAACAAGAGTGCAAAGCTCGCTTCTAAACCTTCGTTGGTGGTTTGGCGAGGGTTGAGCAACGCCCCTGCGTTATTAATTAGCACGTCGATGGCACGACCGTCTTCGTTCAAACGCTTAGCGAGCGCTTTGACCTCTTGCATTAAGCTTAAGTCAGCCACTTCAAAGTCCAAGTGGGGATTACCGCTTGCATTCGCTAGCTGATTAACCACGGTTTGGCATTTAGCCGCATCGCGCCCCACTATGCATACATGAGCGCCCATTGCGGCGAGCTCGGAGGCTGCAGCCAGCCCCAACCCCGATGTACCGCCCGTAATTACGATGCGTTTACCACGCATATTGGCGGTAATCGGTCGCCATTGTTGCTTAGCGCGCTTATATCCAAATTTTGTGAAGCCAAACATGCCTGGCACTACCAAGGTGTCCGCTAGTTTTTGTAATCCAGTTGCGCTTGGCGCGGGAAAGTCATCGCGCAGCGCGGCTGCCAAGCCTTGTATGGTCTTAGCGCCGGCCTTTTTGATACTGCTCTCGAGCAGGCGTACAACTTTTGCCCCCGCACCGCTAAATTTCACCTCGGTGTGCCAATCGACATGGCAATTTTGGGAAATTTGACCGCTTTTAACGGTGGGTGTCTTGCTAATTGAGTCGCTTTTAACGGTGGGTGTCTGGCTTATAGTAACTGTGTCTACGGCGGTAAACGTGTTCGCGACGCCGGTCATTACTAGTCGCTCATTGGGTGTGAACTCTGTGATCGTGTAACGAATGGGCACGCGCCGCAGGCCGCGTTTGTACACTAGATCAAATTGGCTGCCCACTGCGAGCGGCCCATCTGACGTTTTCTCGGCACTGACAATGGTATGATCCCATTCGTCAATACGGGAGAAGTCGGCAATATAGTTAAAAACGTCTTCACTCGTTCGCGGCACATCAAACTGTTCGTGCATTTCTAATATGTGGGACATGGTACTGTTCTCGTAGCTATTCTATTGACTTGAATTTAGGTCGTTTCGTGACCCTGGCATGCTCAACGTGCTGAACTAGATGATAAACTGCTTAGGTGCACGAGTCTGTGCATTTGCGCGCGGTTGCAATACGCACGTTATTCGTTGTTGTTGTTCGCACTTGTTCGTCCTGCTCATCAGTTTTACTTTCGAGTCTTATTTGAGTGCCAACGCCAAACCAGCCCTGTTAACTTAGTTCAAATGGTGTGTTTGGCACTTGCTTCAAAAACGTCAGAGTCTACCCTCTCTGCCTATGCTGGTGGCACCGTCCTAGCGGCTCCCACACTCTAATTAACGTATTACTAATTTTTGTAAGCCGCTGTGTCTGAACCCCTTATTGAAATGAATCCCCAAGAGCAACGTGCCTCGGCACTCATACTTTTGGTGTTGATATTAGCCACGGCGCTTGGGCCGTTGGCTATGTCGGCATTCTTGCCCGCTATTCCAGAGATTCAAGCGGAGTTTCAAACTTCGGCATCGGTTGCTCAGCTTACCATGTCGTTGTCGATGGTCAGCATGGCGCTGTTCTCACTGATCTACGGCTCGATGGCGGATCGGCATGGTCGTCGCCCAGTTTTGTTGGTGGGGGTCAGTGTTGCCTTCGTGGGTAGTTTAGCGTGTGCGATTGCGCCCACTATTGAATGGGCGATTGTGGGGCGCGCATTGCAGGCGGCTGGCGCGACTTCGGGCCTAATTCTTACTCGGGTCATCGTTCACGACATTTACGGCGACAAGCGCACTGCTAGTGTCTTAGGCTATATCATTGCCGCCATGACGCTTGCGCCATTGATTGGTCCTGTGCTCGGGGGTGTGCTTATTGAGCAATACAGTTGGCGGTTTATTTTTTATGGTATTGCGCTTATGGCGCTGTTGCTTTGGATCACGATTTTAGTGAGTCTACCTGAAACCCGCAAAATAGTGCCCCTTCAGCGCGAGCCTTTGATCCCTCTAGCGGACTATCAGGCGCTACTGGTGCGTGCCGAGGTGCGTAACTATCTTTTTTATTTCGCTCTGTCGCAAAGCACTTTTATGGCGTTTTTGGGTGGCGTACCCTTTTTGATCTCAGTGTATTACGATTTGCCGGCTACGCTGTACGCCCTGTTTGTTGCACCAGTCGCTCTCGGTTATGCCGTTGGCGGCCTGTTGGCTGGCCGTTTTGCTGATCGAATTCCGCATTTAGTGCTAGTCTCGGCCTGTTCGTGGGCGAGCGTTGGCGCAATTTTAATAGGTGTATTGCTCTTTATGAGCGGGCTCGATTCCATCTGGGCGGTCAGTCTGCCCGCCTCTTTGGTGTCTATCGCCATTGGTTTTGCCAGTCCTGCTGCGCAAACCGAAATTCTCAAGGCCGCTGGGAGACACTCTGGTAGCGCCAGCGGATTTTCCAGCTTCTTCCAATTGGTGGCGAGCGCTGCGGTTGCGCAATTTGTGGGTTGGTCTGTGGCCTATGGCCCCTATGGTGTGTTACTGCCAATGTTAGCGTGTTCGCTAGCCGCCGCATTGCTCATTAGTTTTACGGGTGCCCGTCGCACTCAAACGGTGCCTGCGGGCTAGAGTCTATGAGCAAAGGTTAAAGGAAAAACGTAAGCAATAGAGCCGCCAGTAGCACCATCGAAAGGCTCAGTATCATCTGGTTAGCTGGCGCGTTGCTGCGCTGTGTAACCTGATATAGCTCATAAAGGCCTAGGCCTAGTAAGCTAAATATCAGCCCTGCCATGCCTTGCGCAACATCACTTGCTAAACTGAGCCAGCTCAAGGCAGTGCCAAGTTCACCCGCGCTGATCGCAGGAGTTACCCACATACCGCTAACCACTACGAATATGCGCAGGGCGTGGGCTTGATACGTCGCTAAATCTTGCTGGATCGATGCGCGAAGGGCGGCAAAGGCCAATACCGTGAGTAGCGCAGCATGCGCAAAGTTAATGCTGTTGGCCCATACGCTGCCGCCAAGGATCATTTGCGCACAGGCCAAATACGCGGCCGTTGCGCTAATCAGCAAAGCCAGATCAATAAACCAGCGCGAGCTCCACTGCAAAAATACCGGCGCAAAGTGGTCCACACCCTTAAACCACTGCGAGGGAGCGAGCAGCGTAGCGATTACCACTGAAACCGACAATGCAACACTTGTCACGGTAGTAACCGTTAGCTGGGTTGCGCTGATGCTACCTACCCATAGTCCAATGTGTACGAGAAGCGTTACGAGCGCAGCAGTGATTGCACCAACTACGTGTACCCACTGGCTCGCCACCAATGCTACTAATAGCCCGTAGCTGGCAATCCGCAACACCGTGTTGGCGTAGGGCGCACCGTTAAGTGAAAGAGCTTTGTGCGTATTCATTGAATTAGTTCTGTCTAGCAGTGGTGGCATTGCCAAATGGTTGGATGTCATGCTGTTCTCTTGCGTGGTGCGCTTAAATTTCGAACTTGTTGTTGCGGTACCAAATAGCCGCCAATATAAATCCCGCGGCCACCACCCAGCCGGCTAGCATGCTGCGCCACTCGTAACCCATAAACTGCGTGAACGCGCTTTGCCCTGGGGCGTCGGTCATATGACCCAGCACTACAAACGGCATGTGCGAGAAAAAGAAGCTTATGATCTCAACATTCTCG
>CAYOXK010000066.1:6706-15669 GCA_964407915.1 uncultured Gammaproteobacteria bacterium | reverse complement strand
CTCGGCCAAGTAGAATGGTTTTGCAGGCAAAATTTCGGTTACGATTGGCTCTATAAAAGGCTTACTTTGCGCAAGTGTGGCGAGCGAGTCATCGACCACCGATTGTTCTTCATCGCTAGCGTAGAAAATGGCGGATTTATAAGAGCTACCCTTGTCGCAGAACTGTCCATCAGGGTCTGTGGGGTCAATGTGCCGCCAAAAGTACTCGACGAGCTCAGAGTAGCTCACAACCTGAGGGTTGTAGCTAACTTTGACGGCCTCAAAGTGCCCCGTTTCGGTGTAGGACACTGTTTTATAGTTGGCGGTTTCGGCACTACCACCCGTATAACCAGACACAACGTCGTTTACGCCTTTTAGTTTCTCAAAGTCGGCTTCGATACACCAAAAGCACCCTCCCGCAAACACGGCGGATGCGCTTCGTGGATCCGAATTTTCTGTTACAGACTGACTCTTTGCATTCGGCGCAGGTGTATCATTGGCCTGTGCTGCAGGTTGTCCACCGAGCATGAGGCTTACGACCGTAGTCAGGGTTATAGCGAGGACTAAAAGTTGTGTACGAGTGTTCATAAATAGCCTGATAAACTTGAAAAAAGCGCGAAAGACGTCATTAAAACTAACAGCTTAACCCGCGAACCTCAAAATGATGTTAGCTCAGTTGTAGGTCTGACATTCATAGAGTTGCGCTGGCTTGCCGTTAGCCCCGATCCAATAATATTAATTAAGGAATTTCCCCTGTACCGATACTATCAATGACCATAGCAATGCCTGAAATCTTACTTCCAACGTCCCCACAACAAATGGTTGCAGAGCGACTCTCGCAGGCGTCGTCCTTTGCGCATGATGTTAATGGCCGACCCACTATTGCGCCTTACATCACTACTGAGGCACAAGCCGAGTTAGGCGTGACACTGGAAGAGGCGGCTTTCGGGCTGGGTTGCTTCTGGGGTGCTGAGCGAAAGTTTTGGAATACCGCGGGCGTGTATACGACTGCGGTTGGCTACGCAGCGGGACACGCAGTGCAGCCCACTTATCAGCAAGTCTGCACGGGCACTACCGGTCACGCGGAAGTGGTATTAGTCGTGTTCGATCGCAATCAAGTGAGCTTTGAGCAACTGCTCGCGGTGTTTTTCGAATCCCACAACCCCACTCAAGGGATGCGACAAGGAAATGACATTGGCTCGCAGTACCGCAGTGGTATTTATTGTGTCTCGGACGCACAAATGGTCATCGCGGAGCGAGTGCGAAAAAACTATCAAGGTGAACTGCTGCAGCGTGGGTTTCCTGAAATTACTACCGAGATCCAGAGGGTAGAGCGCTTCTTCTATGCAGAAGACTACCACCAGCAATATCTGTCGAAAAACCCTGCGGGATATTGCGGGATTGGCGGTACCGGCATTAGTTGTCCGATTTAGCGCGGCTCAATATTTTTGGACAGAAACGGTGGTTTTCAGTAGGCGTTGCAGAAGTCAGTGTTAAGCGGCGAGCCCTCGGCTGGTCAGCATAGAATGACACGGGTGAGGCTGCATGATTACTTGCTATACGGCGCTAGCGAAACGCCTTAAAGATGCTTTATAGTGTCTGATGAGCGATTATCTCAGGCAATTACCATGAGCAATTTGGACGAACTTTCGTCTAATCTACCTAACCAAGCTACAGAGTCGACCCCCGCTAATAAAGGGCGTAGCGCATCGGCCGGGTTAGCTCTGATAATGTTATGCGTACTTGTTCATCTGGGCTTTGGGGTTTGGCAATACCAGTATTTTCGAACCATCGAGTTGGAGTCTCAGGTGGCGAGCATAAAGCTGGGCGTGGACCGATTGGCCATCGCGCACGATTTACGTTTAAATCAAGTAGTAAGCGTGGATGCATTTATTGCGCGACTTGAACGTTCTGGCGATATTTCCAACGCCTACATGTTTGATCTCGTCGATCGTGTAGGGGCAGAAACGGTACTTGCTAACTCCACGCAAATCTACCGATTGCATAAGACTTTGGTGGAGTCGCCGGCGTTTGCTAGCTTAATGGACGACGCGCAACCCTTAAGCTCCGAGTGGCTTACCGGTGTTATGCAGCCTGAGAACGCTCTTTTACGCAGTGCTTTTCAGGTATACGACAAGAATCAACAGCGGGGCGTGCTGATTGTATCTCTCGATGTGCAAAGGGCGCTAGAACGTGCGCGCAAAACTGCTTTGGTCGTATTCCTTGCAAGTTCTGTGGCGCTTTTGCTTATAGTGTTGCTATTGGCGCTTTGGTGGCGGCAACGACGCCAGCATTTAACGCCTGAGCAAATGGCAATGGACCATCAAATAGCCCGCCTCGAGGAGTTGCTCGGACAAGCACGGCTCCATCAAAAATCCATGCGCACTGCCAGTTCACATGCGGTGCAACTTAACGAGCAATTCTTACGCAAAGTAGGGTCTGACTTACATGATGGGCCAGCACAGTCTGTGAGTTATGCCATTCTGCGGCTACGCGAATACCAGCAAACATTTATTGAGCAACAAGTTGGGGCAGAACACTTTGCTATTGTTGAGTCTCTGGAGAGTGCTCTAAACGAGATTCGTGGAATTTCTAAGGGTCTTGTACTACCAGAGCTGGAAAATCACTCATTGCAGCAATGTATCCACAAAGTGGTCATGTTAAACCGTACCCTGCATCGCAATATTGAAATTGATGAGCACTATGTTGATTTACCTCTAGAGATTGATTTGGGGGTAAAGATTTGTGTTTATCGCTTTGTTCAAGAAGGTCTTAATAACGCCTCTCGTCATGGTCAAGCTACGCGGTGTAGGGTGGTGGCGAGCTGCCAAGACCAAATACTAACTGTGTCACTCAAAGATGATGGTATGGGGTTTCGGGTGTCCAAGCTGGGCAGTGAAACGAATCGATTGGGAATAGTCGGCTTGCGCGATCGCATCGAGAGCATAGGGGGTAAGTTTAATATCAATAGTGTACTCGGCGTGGGTACTGCCTTAAAATTAACGATTAGCCTCGCAGAACATGAGGAACAAGCCGCATTGAGCGCACTTACTTAAAGCGTTTCAAGGTGATGCTGCAGAGCGAGTGGGTTTAGCGTGGCCTTAAACGGTACATTGATTCGGCTAAACTCAACTTTATGCTGAGTTTACAATGTTTAAATATTGACGGTTTGACTCGCGGACACGACAGGCGCAAGCTCTTAAAAACGCCCGTTCGGCCGCACAGTTTTGGGGTTCAGTGCCGAGTTCCAAAAAGCGTTTATTCAATCTGAGCTGATCACGACTATGGGAATGGGTGGTTAGTCGAGCTTAGGTTTTCGTTGGCGGGGGAGTGTGGTTTTGTGTGCGTTACTAAATCATACATTGAGCAATCAATTACATGCCAAATTTAATCAAGATAATTGTGGTAGACGATCATCCCTTGTTTCGGGAGGGCGTTGTTCGTTCCTTGCTTGAGAGTGGGCAATTTGATGTGGTGGCGCAATCAGATAGCCAAGAAGATGCCGTCTTGAAGGCCGGTCGTCATAAGCCTGATATAGTCTTGCTGGATATTAACTTGCCTGGTGGGGGCATTAAGACGGCTGAGTTAATCGCAACACAGGTGCCCAATGTAAAAGTGATTATGTTGACCGTGTCTGAGGAAGCCGACGACGTGCAGGGTGCTCTAACAGCGCACGCTAAAGGTTATGTGCTTAAGGGCGTGTCGTCTACCGAACTCGTGGCTATTTTGCAGCGAATTCATGCTGGTGAATCGTATATTCCGCCCAATCTTGCCGCCAACCTGTTGATGCGTAGCTCTAGGCAGTCATCTAAGGCAAGTGATGAGGAGGCGTTCGATTTAAACCGGCGCGAGAAGCAAATATTAGAGAGTTTGGCTGAGGGTTTGAGTAATCGCGAGATCGCGCAAACCATCCACCTCAGTGAGAAAACCGTTAAGCACTATATGACGCAAATTATGAATAAGTTGCATGTGAGCAATCGCGTGCAGGCCGCGCTTAAAGCTCAAGAAATGTCGCGTAAAGAGTAAGCATGTAATCGCTTATGTGTTGCACGATGTTTGCTTGCGCACTCGGTTGCTTTGCTGTGGGACTCTTTAAAGACAATTTTTAGACTTTAGTCTGATGAATTCATTACTTAGGCTCCTTCACATGAAATTCGTTTTTCCGTACAGTAGCCCCATGGTTAGGTAGGCCATTTGGTCGGCTCACAAACCGCTTTGACCTGGGTAGGGGTTGGGAATTTGAAAGCGTGTTTTTGAGCCGATCTGCCTATTTACATCGCTTTGCCTCTTTTTCCTTCTTTCCCTCAACTGCTCGTCCTCTCTTTGCCCAATACCGAGACGCTTTTGGTGTTATGTGACTTGAATAAAGTCTTGCAGCGCCTGTAAACCATTAATTTGGCATAAATCAACCATTTCTTGCGCTGCGCCTCTACGGCTGATCGCGACCAGCACTGGACCCTTCAGCGTTTGTATGAAGTTGCTTGCAATGGGTATGTCGGCGACGATGATTGGTTTGCCACGCTTAGTGCGCGTGGCGAGTTGCGGATTTATGTCGTAAAAGTGTGAGACCCTAATGTCAAAACCCTCCAGAAAGTCGTGTAGTTTTAAGCCCGTTGGGCCCGCCCCCCAAATGGTTACCGTGCTGTGTCCCTGTTTCTTTAGCCAAGCCGCGAGGTAAAAGGCTTTGCATTCAAGAAATGCTGTGCGTTTGTAACGCGCGTCATTGCGTGACAATCGTTGTGCATGGTCGCGCCAGTACAGGAGTGGTTCGCCCGTGGGTTTGGCGAAGCGCGCGCCATGCGCATGGGCTCTGAGGATTAAATCGTAATCTTCTGGCCATTCCGAGTCTTGATATCCACCCAATAAATCGATAAGTGCTTTGCGCATAAAAAATGTGGGGTGTGCGATGCAACATTCCACGAACATTTGCGTGGTAATTTGCGCATGCGAGCATTGCGCATTGAGCCACTGCTCATAGTGCTGGAAGCCACCGCCTAATTCAGCGCTATCGGCAAAAATTTTCACGGTGGCACCGACTATATCCACTAGCGGATGCGCGCAAAAATAGTTCAACTGTGTGCGTAAGCGCCGCGGGGTTGCCAAATCATCGCCATCCATGCGGGCAATAAGAGGGTATCGCGCATGTGCAATGCCGGCATTGAGTGCGGGCACTATTCCGCGGCCCACACCAAGCGCCGCTAAGTTTAGAATGTTTAAGTTGGGATGTTCCGGTAGTTCAGAGATGGCCGCGTCTGAGGAATGATCGTCAACGACAATCAGCTCCAAAATTACATCTTGCTGCTCGAGAATACTCTGCACAGCTGAGCGCAGATAGGCGCCTCCATTGTGCACCGGCATCACCACGCTGATCGGCGTATTCGGGTCGCGCAGGCTATTCATACCGGTTTAACCGCGTTGCGCTTCGCCCGACTCAGGTTAAGTCAATTCTCCCGAACAGCTGCTCCCGGCACCTGCAGTGCAACCAAAACAGTGTCGCTCGGTCGCGATTGAGCTGTGCTCAAGCGTTGTGGGGTCAATGTCCCACAAATAGCGCGTAGGCGCGCCTGCGAGCGGTAGCTCTAACATTTGATTAAAGTCACAATCGTATACGCGACCTTCCCAATCAATGTTGAGCAAATGACGGCACATGAGCGCAGGCACAGTTTGCGCATTAAAATTATCGACCAACAAAGTTTGATAACTCTCGAGTTGACCATCACGGCGCAATGCGTGGGCAAAGCGATTAACAGGCAAATTGGTAATTGCTAAAAGCTTAGAAAACGTAATACCAAATTCGCGGCCTAGCATCTCGCGGTAGTCCTGCTCCAAACTTGCTTGAGGCGGCGGTAAAAAGGCTCCTCCTGGGTTGTACACTAAGTCTAGACTCAGGTCTGGCTGAAGGCCATATCCAAAGCTGTTGAGTAGTTGTAAGCCTTTTATGCTTTTATCGAATACGCCTTTGCCACGCTGCGCATCCACATTGTCTTGTGTGTAACAGGGCAGGGAGCAGACTAAACGAATTTTTCGCGTAGCGTAAAACTCCGCTGTTTCTTCTTGGCCCGGCTCGAACAAAACAGTTAAGTTGCAGCGCGATGTTATTTGGATGTCGCGCGCTAACAGCGCATCACAGAAGTCTTTAAAATGTGGGTTTAATTCAGGCGCACCCCCCGTTAAATCGGCGTGTCTGATTGTGCTCTTGTCGATCCATTGCAGAACTTTCTGCATGCAGTCCCATCGCATAATTTCGGTGCGTTTAGGTCCTGCATCCACATGACAATGATGGCAAGCCAGATTACACAGTTTGCCAAGATTCATCTGCAGCTCGCTTGGCGCCGCACGGCGCAAAGCTATCTTGCGCTCCGCTAAGAAGGCGTTAAATTGTGGACCACAAGTCGGAATGTCTCCGGTGGAGGTAGCTGAATAAGTGGTTTGGATGGGAATTGACTGCATGATCTTTTTGGGTGTTTTGTAAGATTCCTTGCGTTGCGACTTGAGGTTTGCGAGTGGCTCCGCGGACTAATCGAGTTGTTTGTGCTTATATTCGCATAAGTCACTGATAATACACGAGCCACAACGAGGTTTGCGAGCAATGCAGGTATAGCGGCCATGTAATATCAGCCAATGGTGCGCATCCACCAAAAACTCAGGGGGTATGAACTTCAAAAGGGCCTTCTCAACGGCGAGCACGGTTTTTCCTGGTGCAATGTTAGTGCGATTTGATACTCTAAAAATGTGCGTATCAACGGCCATCGTCGGCTCACCAAAAGCGGTATTGAGTACCACGTTAGCGGTTTTGCGGCCCACCCCAGGCAGGGCCTCGAGTGCGGCGCGATTATTCGGCACCCGCGAACCGTGCTCGCGCATGAGCATTTCGCAAGTGGCAATCACATTCTTGGCTTTGCTGTTATATAAACCAATCGTTTTAATATATTCGCTCAAGCCATCTACGCCTAAAGCAAAGATCGCAGCTGGGGTGTTGGCTACGGGAAACAGCTTAGCCGTGGCCTTGTTCACACTTACGTCGGTGGCCTGGGCAGAGAGAATCACTGCAATCAGCAGCTCAAAGTCGCTCTGGTACGCAAGCTCAGTGGTGGGCTTTGGGTTTTCAGCACGAAAGCGGCTGAAAATTTGGTGGCGCTTGTTTTTGTTCACTCGCGGCTGGGGGATTGTTTGGATTTAACCCGCGCGACGGCAGCGGCAATATCATGTTTTATGCGCTCTGTACCCGCATCGGATTGTAATGCGCGTAATTTTTTTATAGAGCTCCTTTGCTGTTGACGAGCATGTTCGCGGGCGAGTTTGGCTTCGGTGTTCGCGCGGGCGCGCTGGGCATCCTCTGGTGAATAGTCCGGCCATCGCCAGCCGAGTTCGGGAGTCTGCGCTTGATCAATCATATCGATACAATCGACGGGGCAGGGCTCTAAACATAACTCACAGCCTGTGCAGTCGCGCGCTAACACCGTGTGCATACGCTTGGCCATCCCAATAATGGCATCGGTAGGGCAGGCCTTGATACACATTACGCAGCCAATGCAGCGGTCTTCATCGATTACCGCTATTTGCTTACGCTTATGCTCGCCGTATTTTGGGTTTAATGGTTTGCCCATTTTGCCCAAGAGGCTGGCTAGGCCGCGAATGGTGATGTCTCCCCCTGGCGGACACTGGTTGATGTCCGCTTCGCCACTGGCGATAGCCTGTGCGTAATCTTTACAGCGCGGGTAACTGCATTGCGTACATTGGGTTTGCGGCAGCCATTCGTCTATGGCCTCCACACTCGGTTGTTGCCCGGTTATTCGCACGCTTAAACTTCCTATTTAACGCGCATACCCGGCTGCGCACCGTCATCTGGGCTCAGTACAAAGAGCTCGCTGCCGCCGGGCCCCGCCGCTAGCACCATTCCCTCAGACATCCCAAAACGCATTTTGCGCGGCGCTAGATTGGCCACCATAACGGTGAGTCGTCCCTCCAATTCGCTCGGCGTATAAGCCGATTTGATGCCAGCAAATACAGTGCGAGTCTCACCACCGAGGTCCAGCGTGAGTTGCAATAATTTGTCGGCGCCGTCGACGTGTTCTGCCTTAACAATTTTGGCTACGCGAAAATCCAGCTTGGCAAAATCGTCATAGGAGATTTCTTTGGCGATGGGGTCCGCCTGTAAGGGCGAGGTCGCGGCTGTGGAAGTGTTGCTAGTGCTCGAAGCTTCTGCCTCGTTGACACTCGGTGTCGTCGATTTGCTGTCGTTGATCATGGCGGTAATAGCCTCAGGGTCTACCCGAGTCATCATAGGTGTAAAGGCATTAATTGAATGATCCAAAAGAGGCTGACTCAGATCATCCCATTGCAGACCATCAATGTTTAAAAAGGTTTCGGCCTGTGTGGCGAGCTGCGGCAATACTGGCTTTAGCAGTCCTGCGAGCAAGCGAAACGCGTTTAATCCGCTGGTACAGACCGTATGTACGGTGTTTAAGTCGGCCTGGTCTTTGACCAGTGACCAGGGCTTCATCTCGTCGATGAATTGATTGGCCTGATCAGCCAGTTTCATTATTTCGCGCATGGCGCTGGCAAACTCGCGCGCTTCATAGCTGGCTGCAATGGGCTCAATGCGTGCAGTCAATTGCCCGTGCAATGCGGGGCTGTAAAGCTCCTCTGCTAAACGATTGTTAAAGTGCTTACTTATAAAACCCGCGCAGCGCGAAGCAATATTGACCACTTTGCCCACAAGGTCTGAATTAACCCGTGCCACGAAGTCCTCAAGGTTTAAGTCTAAATCGACGACGCCGCTGCTGAATTTGGCCGCAAAGTAGTAGCGCAAATATTCTGGGTTTAAATGATCGAGGTAAGTGCGGGCCATAATGAAGGTGCCTCGGGATTTAGACATCTTCGCACCGTCTACGGTTAAAAACCCATGCACAAATACGCCCGATGGCATCTTATAGTCGTTAGCGTGCAGCAGTGCCGGCCAGAACAAAGTATGAAAGCGTACG
>CAYOXK010000066.1:0-6696 GCA_964407915.1 uncultured Gammaproteobacteria bacterium | reverse complement strand
GTACGATGTCCTTGCCTATGAAATGATAGATCTCGGTGCTCGATTCCGCACGCCAGTGCTGCTCCCAGTCTTCGCCTTGTTGCTCCGCGAGTACGCGATGGCTAGCCATATAGCCGACCGGTGCGTCGAGCCACACGTAAAAGTATTTGCCGGGCGCATCGGGAATTTCAAAGCCCCAATAGGGCTTGTCGCGGCTGATGTCCCAATTAATCAGCCCGCCTTCAAACCATTCCTTTATTTTATTCGCAATTTCGCCTTGTACGGCACCTGAGTCACGCCAGGTTGCAAGCACTTGCTCAAAGTCGGCCACTTTGAAAAAATAGTGCTCACTCTCTTTTTCGATTGGCGGGTTGCCCGAGAGTACCGAATAGGGCTCGATAAGGTCGGTGGTGTCGTAGGTGGCGCCGCAGACTTCGCAATTGTCGCCGTATTGATCGGCACTCGAACATTTTGGGCAAATGCCTTTAACGTAGCGATCAGGTAAAAACATGCCTTTCTCTTCGTCGAAGGCTTGCTTGATGGTTTTTACTTCTATATGGCCGCGTTCGCGCAAGCACGTATACAGCGCAGCACTAATCTGCTTGTTCTCGTCGCGATGGGTGCCGGTAAAGTTATCCAGTCCAATCGCAAAGTCGTGCAAGTCTGCGCGATGACTCGCCTCAATTCGATCGATGAGCGCTTGCGGACTGAGGCCTTGTTGTTCTGCGCTAAGCATGATGGGCGTGCCGTGCTGGTCGTCGCCGCCTACATAAATGACCTTGTTACCGCGCATTTTTTGAAAACGCGCCCATAAATCGGCTTGCAAAAAGCCCACCATGTGCCCCAAGTGAAGCTCGCCATTGGCATAGGGCAAGGCGTTGGTTATCAGCAGCGTGCGGGTGGGGTGGTTAGACATAGACAAGCGAGTGGTCGAGTTAGTTTTGGTGGTTGTAACGCAGGCGCATGTTAATCGCGCATGATGTCTTCGAGGGTTAGCTCGGTCATTTTTAAAATTCGCGATATCACGAAATACATCCCATAAAACATCACGATCATCGACGGTACCACGATCACTGGGTAAGACAAGAGCGTCATGGTACCGAGCTCGGCATTAAATTCAGGTGTGCCAGATGGGCTGACAATAATTATCTTGGCCAACACATAGTTGAGCACTGACGAGAGCAAAAAGCTCGCGGCTAAGATCCACGTGGCCGTTACCATTAGGCCGTCAAATTCCGCTTCTTTACCGCGTTGCTGAATATGTTCCGCCACGAGGTCGGTACGCATAAACATATCATTGTAGAGAAACGTACGAATGAGTGGGCGAGACGTGAAATTTGATACTAGTACCGCCACGCCAAAGCCTAAGGGGACCAACGCCTCTTTAATGGCAATGTACTCCTTTGGCAGTTGTAACAAACCAATACCGCCCGTTAGCAAAATGCTGACAAAACCGATGGCGGGCACCAAGCCGATCTTTTTGTCGCGGTAAAATTCGTATAGACCAGCTGTGAGGGGAAAGCTTAGCGCTACCACGAGTGCCCATGCAGCCCCTAGTTGGTCATCGCCGCTCAACTTACGCAACACTAACACCGGAATAATGATGTTAATAATCAAGTCGGTTAGCAGTTTGCTAAACCCAGGACGTGGCGGACTTGTCTCGTTCGCTTGCTTAGAATGTGGTGAATGCTCGTCGGTCATGGCTAAATCGGCTAATTTTTAGAGGGCGAATGATACGATAAATCGAAATGTGACGGCGCAAAATCGTATAATTAGGGCTCAAAACCCGCCACAGAAACCCTTTCTTTGCTATCACTTTGGCATTGAAGCCGCACGGAAGTCGATCAGTGCCTGAACATTTACCCGCGTTACAACGTTATATTGCGATCGAAGGTCCGATTGGTGTAGGCAAGTCGAGCTTGGCGAAGCGCATCGCGAACACGGTAGGTTCGTCGCTGTTACTTGAAAAGCCTGCCGAGAATCCCTTTTTGGAGCGGTTTTATAAATCACCACGTCGCTATGCATTGCCCGCCCAGCTGTTTTTTTTATTCCAGCGCGTGCGACAGATGCAAGATATTAAACAACGCGATATGTTTACCCCAGGTCGAGTGGCCGATTTTATTCTTGAAAAAGACCCTTTGTTTGCACAAGTAACGCTCAACGACGAAGAGTTTAGGCTGTATCAACAAGTGTTTAATAATCTGCAAATAGACACGCTTGAGCCCGATATCGTCATTTATCTACAGGCGCCCGTTGATGTGTTGCAGCAACGTATTAAAAAGCGGCGCAACCGCTATGAGCAAAATATTGATCCCAACTACTTGAAAAAGTTGTGCGACGCCTACACCACATTCTTTCATCGTTATTCGAGCACGCCACTGCTGATTGTGAATGCGGCGGAATTTAATCCTATCGATAACGATCAACATTATCACGCCTTGCTTAACCAAGTTGCTAAAATAGACGGTGGTAAACATTTTTTTAACCCGTTAGCGCAGTAAAAAGAGGACTTTATGGCCGTAACAGTGACCGATTTAAAAAAGATGAAACAGGCTGGCGACAAGATCTCATGGCTAACGGCTTACGATTACAGTTTTGCGCATCTAGTGGATGGCGCAGGAGTAGACGCTATTTTAGTAGGGGATTCGCTCGGCATGGTGATTCAAGGGCATGCCACTCCGGTGCCTGTTACGGTGGATGACACTTGCTACCACATTGCCTGCGTGGCGCGTGGAGCGGCCAATGCCATGATTATCGGTGATATGCCGTTTGGCAGTTACCAGCTGAGTAAAGAGCAGGCATATGCCAATGCCACCAAGCTCATGCAAGCGGGTGCCCACGTGGTTAAGTTAGAGGGTGGCGAATTGCAAGAGGAGACCATTCGCTTCTTAACCCAACGCGGCATTGCCGTCTGCGCACACATTGGCTTAACGCCGCAATCAGTGCATGCATTGGGCGGCTTTAAAGTGCAGGGTAGGGGCGCCGCGGCAAAACTATTGTTGGACGATGCAAAGCGCGTAGAACAAGCTGGCGCGTTTGCCGTAGTTTTAGAAGCGGTACCGAGTAGCTTGGCGCGCGATATTACGGCGGCGTTGAGCATTCCCACGATTGGTATTGGGGCCGGCGTCGAGTGCGACGGCCAAGTGCTCGTGCTACACGATATGCTTGGTATTTATCCTAAAAAGAGCCCAAAGTTTAGCAAGAACTACATGGAGGGTGCGCCCAGCATTGCGGCCGCGGTTGCCCGCTATGTGGCTGAGGTCAAAGCGGGTACGTTTCCGGGCCCAGAACACAGTTTTAGCTGACCGTGTGCAAAATGTATTCAGTCGGTATAACTCCTTGTTTATTTGCCATCTTGTTCAATTTTCTTGAGGCTAAATTGCAGAGCACTAAACATGATGAAAATTAATCGAGTAGCGAGTTTGCGCTCGGCAGTGCAGGCCGCGCGTAACGAGAAGAAAAACATCGGCTTCGTACCGACCATGGGGAACTTGCACGAAGGTCATTTAGAGCTCGTGCGCGTCGCTAAGTCGCGCTGTGACTTTGTGGTAGTGAGTATCTATGTAAACCCGACGCAGTTTGGCGCGCACGAAGACTTAGCAGCCTATCCCAATACGCCAGAAGAGGACGCAAGACTCCTAGCGGAGCTAGACGTAGACGTATTGTTTTTACCGACCCAAGAGGTAATCTATCCAGGCGAGCTGGCGACGCAAACAGTGGTATACGTGCCTGCGCTAGGCGAATTGTATTGCGGTCAAGATCGCCCAGAGCACTTTCGTGGGGTAACCACGGTGGTTAGCCGCTTGTTTAATATGGTGATGCCAGACGTCGCGGTATTTGGTATGAAAGACTACCAGCAGCTTACGATTATCAAGCAGATGGTGCGAGATCTTGCCTATCCCATCCAGATTGTGGGCGTAGAAACAGTGCGCAATGCGAATGGGCTTGCGCTTTCCTCACGCAATGGCTACCTCACGGCAAAAGAACTCGAATCTGCCAGCGCGCTCCGCAAAACTTTGCTCGATGCAGCCGAACAAATTCGCGCCTTGCACGCTGAGGCGGCGTTGAGCAAGGCGCAGCTTGAAAAAATCCAACGAGGCGCTAAAGCTAAACTCAAAGTCGCCGGGTTCACGCCACATTATGTGGATATCTGCGAGCAATCGACGCTACTTGCCCCGAGCTTTGCGAAAAAAAGCGATAAGAATCCAACCGGCGATATCGCATGGGTAATCCTCGCGGCTGCGGCGCTTGGTAAAGCGCGCTTGATTGATAATTTAGAAGTGAATGTTAAGCGGGGTAAGGGGAAGTAGGGGACGAGCACATAAAACTCGGCTCCGCTTCCTCACCTAGACAGGTTCGTACAGGCCGCTGTATTTGGCTTAGATTCAGATATGGAAGTTTTCTCGAGAAAAACGACCAGGTGATCAACGATAACGGTGTTGAGGTACGTTCTGTGGCTGTCGAAATGGGCGAGGCGCAAATGATTAAGTATTTGTTCGACAAAGGAGTTCCGATTAATGGTCTAACGTCGCAAGGAGTAAACGTGATCTAGCCGGTCTTTTTCTTTGACCGCTGTGAAATTGCAGTGGATTTAATAGAAATGGGCGCTCCAACTGAAATTCGGAGTGACAAAATTGCAACTTTGGAACAGATTATTCGTATTGAAGGGTAGCAGTGCATGTCCGCTCTTTTGGATTATGAAACGAAGTAAAATTGACGAACACGACAAGTTATTGAGATTTCTCTCTCATCGGTGCCTCGTGAAACTGCTTGATCTGGATATACCTTGAATGTGTCTGGCTTGATGCGAGGTTAGTTGCGAATACCCGACTCACTGGCTCGCGCATTAAATATTCTCGCGCTCATCCAAGTATCTTCTTGGAATCATGCGTTTGTGCAACACTCCGAAAACTACGAGTTGATGTTCATGCATCACATAGTAAACGACGTGACTCTTGCACGGAAAGCTCAAAACATTCGTACCAATTTTCGGTCTAGACTTTCCAAGGGAAGGTGTGTCGGCCAGCAGGCGAATAGTTTGCCGAAGTTCCGTTAAGTATTTGAGGGACTGAGTCTCTCCCCACTGGTGCAGGGTATAGCGACGAATTTCGATGAGATCGAACTGCGCGTCTGGGGTTAAACGATAGTCTGCCATTGGCACAAAGTATCCAAGGCCGCAGCATGTTCTCTGCAGTTGCTCGTTGTCGGTTTAATCGTGCTGGCCAGATTCCAATTCATTAAAAAAAGCTTCGCCATGAACCACGTTGCCCATCGATATATCAACGCCGGCCTGAATAGCTCTAGATTGCAATAACTGCAACTTAAGCGCTTCGATACTTTCGTAATCTTCTGCGGAGATTACCACAGCAACCGGTTTGCCATTTTTATTGATCTGCACAGGTGCACGCTGAGCCTTTAAGAGCATGTCACCAAAATGAGTCTTCGCTTCATTGGCTGAAAGAGCATCCATCGTAGCTTCCTTGTAAAATCGTTCGATTCGCTTATTTTAATCGATTCAAGTCACATTCAGCAATATTAATCGTTATTAAAGTTTAACGGATAGCCACCAAAATCTCGCTGCAGGTGATATGCATCGAATCCGTAAAGGAGCATGCTGACTGCTATTTTTGTAACTCTCAAATGCCAAAAGAGGAATTTCGCCACAAGTAGGTTAGATTCTTTTTAGTGCGCCCTTTGCATTGATTATGCAAGCAAGTGCAGAATGCTGCTCAGGTCGTTGTGGCTGATGGCCACTTGGGCTTGTTGTCTGACAATGGGTTTGGCGTGAAATGCAATGCCTAAGCCGGCCGCGCCGAGCATCTCAAGATCGTTTGCTCCGTCTCCCACAGCCAGCGTGTTCGCGGGCTGTAAACCGAGTTGTTTCGTGTGCTGCTGAAGTAGTTCAAATTTTCGACGTGCATCCACCACGGGCGGATGAGCTTGGCCGGTGAGTTGTCCGTTTGCAATCGCTAGGGTGTTGGCGAAAATGCTGTGCATCCCCAAGCGCTCTGCAACAACGCGCGCGAACACATCAAAACCGCCGGAAAAAATCATTGTTGTCGCCCCGAGCGTTTTGAGCCCCATCATTAGCTCTCGAGCGCCGGGCATAATGGGTAAATTGCTTTTGATGTGCTCAATCACGCTCGCGTCTAGGCCTTTTAGCAATGCGAGGCGTTCGGCAAAGCTTTGCTTGAAATCCAATTCGCCGCGCATGGCACGCTCAGTGATCTTGCTTACTTGCTCACCGACCCCGGCATGTCGCGCCAGTTCATCGATTACTTCAATTTCGATTAGGGTAGAGTCCATATCAAAACAAGCTAGTTGTATCGCGTGGTACGGTGCAGGGTAGGGTGTGGCGATAATGTCGAGCGGTAGTTTGGCGTGTGAATGCTGCTCCTGAATTGCATCGAGAGCTTGGCGAATAGCGGGCTCCGCCATGCTTGCCGGCAAGTGACACTGCATCACCCAATTGTGGCTTGAGGTGGTTATGTTTTGCGGTAAACGCTTGCGTTGCAATGCTATTAGAAAGCCACCCGATTGCTGCAGCCACTGACTCGTTGTTAGCAGCGCCGCGACAGGACACTGTGGCGCAATAAAATGCACTGTGGTGTTGAGCGTTGCTTCAATCAACGCCGACTCGGAGGTGCTAGCGCCATCGAGGTATTCTGAGTCAGCTAACAGAGTGTGCCGATTAAATTTAAGGCCCTGCGCGGGGCT
>CAYOXK010000065.1:0-15914 GCA_964407915.1 uncultured Gammaproteobacteria bacterium | reverse complement strand
AATGAACCTCAGAGAAATTTTTTTGAGGTTTTATCATGAGTAATAGTTACGAGAGTAAAGACGCGTGGATACGGGTCTTATTTGTTGTACTTTTTTGGGTGGTTTTCTATGTTACGCAATTTGTAATTGCCGTAGTGGTGGTTGCTCAGTGCGCATTCACCGTATTCACAGGCAAAGCCAACCATAATCTATTGAAGTTCGGTGATATGTTGGGCAAATATGTTAACGACATATTACGCTTTGTAACCTACAACACCGATCAACGACCATTTCCCTTCAATGATTTCCCCAAGTCGGATCTAGTCATCACCGAAACTAAAGCCTAGTGTGCACTACTCACGCTGTTAAGCCGTACGACCCAGTTTAGAAAGCAACCCCCTTTGCTTGGGATCTATTGTCTTAACGGTGGTTAAGCACCACCAATAGTGGGTAAGGCTCAGCAAACGCTTTGTGAAAGCGGTAGTATATGAAGCCGTAACTCTATGTGGGTTACGGCTTTTTTAATTGAATCGGCGACTCGAGTAAAACGAACAAAGGAGAACGAGAATGAAATTTTTAATCAGCTTTACGCTGCTGACTGTAACCTTGATAGGGGTAACGCACGCGGCTGAGACCCTCAACGCCACCTACAGCTCCGGACATGGCGCCTTGCAAGTGTTTGACGAGCAAGGTTGGGAGCTAACCCCCCAATGGGTAAAAGTTTGGATTGGCATTATGGCAATCAGCTTTATGGTAGGGATTGTATTTGTAAAAAACCACGCACCCGCACGTTGGGTAATAGGTGGTTTTATCGCAGGGATCCTATTCAATCAATTTGGATTCGCCTATTTGGGGCTGCAACCAATTTCTGGCTTAATCGCCCTAACTCATCTACTTTTCTGGACGCCTGGACTCTATCAGATTCTTAGGGAGAAAGCCTTTTTAGGAAAGGTCAGTACTTACTCTATCTGGGCCGGTTGGATTGCGCTCGTGGTTATATTTTCTTTCATTTTTGACATTCGCGACGCCGCCATCTATCTGCAGCATAGTTTGCTGCAGTAAGCTCTAGGGCGAAAGCCCTAGATTTTTGAGGAGCATGTCGAGCGTTGAAAATTAGGAAAGCACAGCGCGCCAGTGCATCCCTGCGCTCTTGAAGTGCTCTTGACGCTCTCTTAAACTCCTCGAGGCATGCTATTGACTGCGACCTAGAGTGTTGATGTCTTTACCACCCAAAAACTTCTCGCGGGGGGTGTAATTGATCCAGTCAATTTCGCGCACGATTTGCCCTTCGTCATTAAACTCTAAAATAATCACAAACCGCCAAGGACCGAATAAATTATCCCCGTATTTAAACGGCTTGAAGTAGCCCTGAGCCACCACTCTTGAGCCGTCTGAGGTTAACGCAGTTACTTCAAGTGCGGGAGGCCCATTGGCTAACGAAAACTTATCATCCTCCCAATTTAAAAATGCGCGAATTGCGGTTTTGTCTTGAGCAAAATGGCCGTAAATCAAATCTTCCAACTGCGCTTCTTCCGCATAAAAAGCCATTAACGCATCAAAGTCTTGACGTTGGGCATAAACAGCGAAAAATCGTTCGGCGATTTCGATGGGTTTCTCAGCACCCAAATTAGGCAATTTGACGGGCATCGACGAGCAAGCGATAAGGACGCTTGCGGTACCCAGCACGCAAATGAGACGCGACCACGATCGTAAAAATCTGGGAAAACGCGGTGAGTTCATAAAAGTGTGTTTTTGGTAGATTTTGGCACAATACAGCGTGGCATTATGGCAGAAAGTGCCGTTCTGCTCAGTATAAAGCAGACAAATGTAAGCTAGTCACTATAAGTTAAACTATTTAAACGTCTGATGGTCGACAGGGTCGGAGCGTGTATGGGGACTCATATTATTCGTCGTGCGCGCCGAATAACTCGCTCGGCCTAAAGCGGCTTCGCCCGAACGTTGTGCGCCCCCCGCAGCCCCAGAAATACGTTGCTCGTCACCACTTTCCGCGCTGCTACGCGACTGCCCGCTCACCCACTCGATGGCTTTATCGCTGGCATCGAAGACGAGCGCAAACGATTTATGTACTAAGCCTACAAGTACAATCACTTCAACCACAAATAAAGCCACAAAGGTAAGCAACGACGACAGCTCTACTCGGCTCTCTAAGAGTGCAGCGCTGTAAACATCAAAAGTCGCGACGGCGAATTTAGCCGCCAGCGTCATCAGCGCTCCACCAGCGAGTAAGCCTAGCACCATTAAAGGCGGTCGAATGGCCAGATTTAACAGCAAAATGTAACCCTGCCGTGCAGCGTCCGAAGTGAGCCCCTGCCCTTTGGGCAAGGCATGCGAAGCGGCCCACAGCGGTGCGGCAATAAGCGACTCGATCACCAACACTAAATAGCCCACTACACCTAACGTCCATAATATGAAGGGAATAGCAGGTATGTAGTACATTAAGGTGAGCCCAGCTAGAAACAAAATAATCATGATGTAACTAGCAAACGTTTCGAACTGTCCCTGGGTGGCATCAGGGGAGCTCCGCTGTGCTTTTACCGAGCCCGCCGCACGCATCACCAAATGGGCCACTTCCTGATCTTGTTCAGAGCGTCTTATTGTGGCGCCCTGCATACGCGCTTCGCTCCAAAACGCGGTCGTTAAGGTCACCATTGTGCTGCCAAGCTGTTGCAACCCTGTTAAGGGGTTGTCCGTGAAGTTAAATAATTTGGAACCGTCGGCGTCCTCACCCACTAAATTAAGCTCAGAGTGCTTCGATAAATAATTACCGAGCGTGCCTTCCCCACCAAGCACTCCAGCAATTTCGCGTTGACGCACCGCCGCATCACTCAATTCGCCCGCGGTAAAGGTCAATGCTTGTGATTTTGCCCGTAAAACCGATTGAGTACGCTGCAAATAGGCGTACACACCTAAACGTGTCTGAATGGCTTTGCTCTGGTCAATTGGCAAACTGTCAAGCGTGGCTACCGAGTAACGGCTATTGCTTTGATTCAGTGCCGCTAGTGTCATATACCATTGGCCCAAAAAGGCGAACCCTTTCTGCTCAATCGCGTCCACTAACGCATTGCTGGCTTGTAAACGTTGCTCATCAAACGCGAGATTTTTTAAGCGATCAGCCAATGCCTCGCGCAGCGCTTGCTCATAGTTGAGCGCCGCTTGTGCAATGTCTAAACTGCTCACTGCTTCCTGAGCGAGTATGCTTTCAGCGATGGGGTCAAGCTCTGCCTTTAATCGCTTTAATGCGCCCAACTGAGCATCACACATCTGTAGCGTAGCGGCTTGTTGATCTGGGCAGGTAATCAAGTAAGCACCGCAGGCGGCTTCACCTTGACCGGAATAGGCATCACCATTAAACGACCAGCGAACCCTACGCATACGGTTGGCCTCCTCAATTGACTCCATTGCAACGATCGCGCCTTGTCCTCCTTCATCGGAGTGATACTCAATCGAGTTGTAGTAGTTTTGACAAACGCTCGTAAACAACATCTGCTCAGCAACACCCTGAACTTGCGCTACTAAAGGAGCCGTAAACGTACCTTGATCGCGCGCTAGATAGTGCGCGGCCGCGCTCGCCATACCGTTGGCTAACGTCAGGCTAAAATTAACTACCAACGACAAGATCAACACCTGCAGTAATGAAAAGCCCTTAATCACCGGCACGAGCAAAGTGGCGGCGAGCACTGCACGCACTGGCACCCACAAAGAGTTACTGCCACGCGCCACTTGACCCGATTGCGCCGTGTCTGCAATGGCCGTTACCGCAACTAAAAACAAAACACCAACCGTCACGATGGCGACAGCTGCGTTAAACATGCCAAATAGCACGCCCAGCAGACTCGCAAAGGTGTCGTCGTCAACCCCTTCGCCGAGTAGATTGACCCAACCCACTCCAAACAACTCCGCCAGCATTGCTTCCATGCAATCCTCTACTTACTTAATCAATATTTACCGCACCTCAAGCGATTGCGGTTGGGCTGAACCAATATGTAACCAGCCGCTTATTAATGCAATTGCTGAAAAGCCTGCTCCAACTTGCCTTGATAAAAAGCCTCAATCTCTTTAGCCAAACTTAATGTCTGTAAGAAGCGAATATCCGTCATCGCTTCGTACTGCTTAGCCAGCACATAATTGGTCTTACCCACCTCGCCAATCAACACCCTGATCAACTCTTCTCCACTGAGGCCCGAATGACGAACAACGGCCAAATTACCAAAACTCGAGTGCCCCAATGCTTTAATCAATCCGCTTTCGCTAGTCAACTCGCCGCGCACGTACTCACTCGGGTCAATGCCCGCCTCCTGTAATGTCTTCTCCACATACTCTCCGGCCTGAACCACTGGAGCATTAGTTAAAATGGCGCGCGCCAATGCATCTTCCACAATTGCTCCGTGCGCGTCCCGTTCTCGTTTTAATTCACGATAATAACGGGTGCGATCGTTTTCATTGGCTTGATGCTTAGTCGGCGCAGCGGGGAAAACCACGCTTTGACTCAACACGTGGGTAAGGGCAGGAACGTGAAGCATGTCTGCTTCATCCAGCGTTTGCTGGGATGAGAAGTAGCGCCCAAAATCGACACCGTCTGGCAAGTGCTCCTCCATAATTCTTCTACGCAAAGCTGGCGATTGGGTATTGGCCTTAACATCACCGCTAAACTGTTTGGTCTTGCCTAACGCAAGGCGGTAAGGCTCTGTTCGAGAGTCCGTAGTCCCTAGGGTGGTTTCCACCTCAAAGCAATGGTTCCAAGCGACCGCCCCAAAAGCTTCGTTAATGTCACGTTTTACTTCCAAACTACTTTGTTTGGAAGTGCGCGCATGATCTTCAACCACTAGGGTCTCAAAGCCTTTTTCGTTGGTGGCTTTGATGCTCTGTAATAACGCGGTGTTAGAGGTGATCAGCGAACCAACGGCGTGACCTATATTGTGTAGCTGGCTGTGTAAAGTGAGTTCGAGCTGACCAATGGCGGCAGTCACAACATTGGCGGAGGTCGCCACGGCGGCCGTTACACAACTATCGCATTGGGCTCTGGCTGCAAGCGACATGCCCATGAGCGCGATCAATAACACGCTTATGCATTGACGCACCCTGCCGCATCGCGCAGATCGCTCACGATGGTTCGAAGTCGGCGCATTCAAGGTCCGCTTTAGGGGTATCTTCATGGCCCAAGCTTTACCTCAATAGAGAACAGTTCATCAAGATGATATGCATACTCGCCCAAGGGAATAGCATCTGCGATTTCATGGTATACCTCCACCGCAACCTCTTCGATCTCACTGCACACACCCTCAATAACTCGGTCGAGAATTAGGCGCTTAAGACCCTCGAGCGAGATGAGGTTTACATAGATTGAGGGGCTTAGCAGACTCTTGAACGAATCAATCACCCCAAGCTGCTCTACACATTCACCATACAAATCTTTTAACATGGGCGGTACATCGCTCAACAACTCGCGAAAGTCTAAGGCGTGCCGATCGGTATAGGCCTGTTTACCAATGTTGCGAGCGACATAGTACGGGCTGCCTTCTTGGCATGGTTCACCTTGGTACTCTGCAGGCGAATAGGCTAAGGTATTAAACGGAGCGTCGCTGACCGTCGGAAATGCAGTCTGGAAAGCAGTTGAACGAACGGTTCTACGATCAGCCTGCGCCCCTAATACATCAATGCAATAGGCGCTCAGCAGCACTACATTGAGCACAAACACACTTCCAATAGGCAACAATTCCTTAACTAAGTGTTTCAGCCACATGCAGTCCCTCGCAAGCGTTGTCAGCATTAATGATCTTAAACTCGGCATTATCAGCCAAACCGAGCCCACACATTGTTAGCGACAACTACCAACACGTACAACACTTAAAATTTACCGAGCGGCAATTCCCCTTTATACTGTGTTTTTTTATAGTACTGGTTGTTTATCCATGCCTCAGACTAATCTAGCACCACACTATTATTTAGATCATGGACTTGAGATCTTTAATTATCTCGAGCAACACTGTGCCCATTTACTGTCATGTGAAGCAAGCAACTACCTATCTTCTTTTCGAAGCTTGAGCCGCGATGAGCAATGTCTATTGATTCGAATTTGGTCTCGCAAACCGCGGTTCCTGACTAAAACCAGCCTGCTGTACGCGGAAATAGCCAATCCCCAACACTGCCTGAGCGTTCTGCTCGAGCGTGGCTTTGTAAATGAGATCAATTTTGAGCAGGCGGGGCACGAACTGTTTAATACACTTACTAAACCCGGTTTACTCGCCCTACTTAACGAACTCGGAGCGCAGCCTATTAGCAACACGTCCAAAGCGCGCTTAGTTGGAATGTGCGAAACTTGGTGCGCCGAGCATCGCTCCGCGATAGTGCAACCCGTAGTGCTGAAACAGTATATTGAGCGCGCGCATCAAGAGCTTATTGATTATCTTTCGTTTCTCTATTTTGGCGACTTGCAAAACCGCTTTGAGCGATTCACGCTGCGCGACCTAGGTTTGATGACTACGCGCCAGTCACGCAAGAAGGCTTCTTCGCCAGCTCACGAGACAGAACAAAATGGTGCCGCGCATCAAGCTGCGCGTTTTACAGGGCTTGATGAAGCTCGCCATGAGTTTCTTTGCCATAGGTACCTTGGCGACCTTCAGCAGAGCCGCTTAGACCAGGCAAAACTGCACGAAGCGCGCGCCTTTTTACTTGCGCCTACACACTCAATCAGCCACTACCGCGACCGCTTGATATTGGCTGTTGGCGAGCGACTCTGCACAACCGAGCCAGACTCAGCACTGCACATTTGGCGACTCAGCGAGCATCACGAAGTGCTGCAAAAGCGTATTCGATGGCAGTATCAAGCAGGTGACAAAAATAAGGTTAAGCAGGAACTCGAAGAATTACAAACCCACGATCTAAGCGCCCCGAGCGAAGTATTTGTAGCTGATTTTTATGCCCGCAAATTCGCTGGTAAGCGCACGAGTATTTATACTGATTTATTACAAAATGCGGCCGCCCCCATTGGCTTGGACGAGCTCTACCTGAACTCCGTAGAACAAGGCGTAATCGATTATTATCGACGCCAGGGCATTCAGGCCCAATTTACTGAAAACAAAGTGTGGCGCGCTTTGTTTGCACTCTTGTTTTGGGATCTGCTGTTTGATCAAGAAGGAGGGCAAGCCAATGAGTTTGATCGACTCCCTTTAACTTTACAGCGGGGCGATTTTTTCTCGCGTTTCGGCTCTGCCATTAACACTCGACTCGCCGAGCTAGCGGACCCTGCGCGGATGCAAAAGTTTCTCACCCGCACAGCGGTTTTGCAGCATGGTGTCTACAATGGGCTTTTTCGCTGGTCCCATGACCTGCTTGCAACGCTGCTATTGCTTGTACGCCACGCCCCACAGGGCGCGATTGCCAGCATGATGATGCGTATGGCGAAAGACTATAAGAACAGCAAGGACGGCTACCCAGACCTGCTTGTAATAGAGGGCTCCAAACTGCGTTTTGAAGAAGTGAAAGCCCCTGGCGATGTGCTTAGACCCAACCAATTAGTCAGTATCATTCGTCTGCAACGCGCTGGATTTAACGTATTAATTCGCCCAGCCCAATGGACCATAGACTCCGAACAAGTTTATGCAGTGGTTGATATTGAAACGACTGGGGGAGCACAAAGCGGTAACGCAATCACTGAAATAGCCGTGGTTAAAGTGAGTAACCAGCAAGTGAGCAGCGAGTGGTCAACCTTGGTGAAGCCCAGTCGGCCCATTCCCCGTCACATAACGCATTTAACCGGCATAAGTAATGCCATGGTAGAGGATGCCCCAACCTTTGCAGAAATTGCCGACGAACTCCGCCAGCAACTCGAAGGTTGCATTTTTGTAGCGCACAATGTCGGCTTTGACTATGGCTTTATCAAAGCCGCTTACGAGGCCATGGACCGGTCCTTTGTTATGCCAAAATTGTGTACAGTGCGCGCTACTCGAAAAGTGTTTCCGGGATTGCCCTCTTATAGTTTGGGCAAACTAGTGCAACACTTTGACATCGACCTGAAAAATCATCACCGCGCGTTAGACGATGCGCGTGCTACGGCGCATCTACTGCGTTTGGTTCAAGCGCACACTGCAAATCAAACCTGTGGTTAGTTTTCCCGCTCTAGACTGATTGCGGTTTTACCCCATGGTTGGCACTCGTTTGCGGTGTTGCGTTAAAAGGTAAGCAAACGCGCCCGCTAAAATTGTGGGAACGGCGGCAACAAACTGCCACGGTGCGTGTACTGCCGACAGCGCGGCAAACAACACGGTACAGGTAACAAATACAATCGGAGCAACGGGGTACCATCGCGAAACTGGGCGCTCACCAAACCGCCATTGACGTACAAACAAACTGCTCACAGCCAAGGCCAAGCACAACGACAAAGTCAGCCCTAGGTAAGACAGTAAGTCACGTAGATCCGCGACCAGAATAAGCATTAACGCCATCACTACCTGCAGCACAATCGAGGCTCTGGGTGGCGTCCCTACCCGCATTCTAAATAGACTTGGCAACGCACCATCTTCGGCCATCTTGGCGTAAACGCGTGGCCCCGCCAACACCATTGCTGTAATCGAAGTGAGTAGCGAAACCGCAATCACCAGTTGTATCGCCCACACCCCTAACTCACCAGCCAAAGCCTGTGCCGCTACAATCGCAATATCGGGACGACCCACAATCTCACTCACGGGCGCTGCATAGAGTAAAACTGCATTTACGAGCACGCACAATACTATGGTTGCAACCGTACCGTAGAACATGCCAAGCGGTACTATACGTTTGGCATCGACCACCTCGCCTGCCACATACGCCGCAGCATTAAACCCCGAGTAACTGAGCGATATCCAAACCAAGCTATTCGCAAACGCTAACCAACTAAATGCCGCTAACGGGGCGAGAGACTCAGAGGCAGCGTTACTTAAACCGTTTTGTCGAGTAGATTCCAGGCTCAGTTGCCAAGCGGCCCACAGCAGCAAAACGACTAAGATCACCAACATCAAACTCACAATCCACTCGTGCACTCGAGCACCAGCGCGCACACGAAACAAATGAATTACGCCAGCAAACACCGTGACCGTAACCGCTAGAACATCGGTGGGTAAGCTTGCAAACCAAGGTAAAGAAGCAACGGTGTAGGTTTCAAAAGCGGTGGCCGCAAACGCGATGGCGCCAGGAAACCCCGCGAGTAATGAGATCCATCCGGCGACATAACCAGCCATCGGATGAATCGAACGCGACAAATACAGATACTCACCACCCGATTCACTAATCCCCCGCACTAACATGCCATAGGAAAGCGCGCCGCTGAGCGCAATGCATCCACCAACCAACCACGCCAGCATCACCCACTCGCGCGAGCCTAAATCAGCGAGGGCAAACCCAGACGTCGTGTAAATGCCCGCGCCCACGGCATTGCCCACCACCAAGGCGACCAAAGTCCACAACCCAAAAACAGGCCGCTCAGCACCAATCATGTGTCAGTACTCACCGGATGAGATAGCGCTTCAATCTGCTGCAACTGTTCTACTGACATAGTTCGCAAGCGCTCGATATTGCGCTCAGGGATTAGATCGATATCAACATAGTGGTCAACCGCCCAAGCGATACTTTGCTCGCGTAATATATGCAGCAATGGATAAGGAGATCGATTTGTATAATTTGCTGGATCCGCGTTATCGGTTCCAGCGAAGCAATATTGTGGGTGAAAGCTCGCTAGCTGTAGCTGCCCCTCTAAACCCAGTTCGTAAAGAAGCGCCTCAGCGGCGTCTAAAAATTGATTGTAGTACGCAAAGTCGGCCAAACCCTTGTCCAATACAATGAGTGTGGTTTCAAACTGGTCAGCCTGCGCTAACTGTACGAGCTCAACCGCAAGTAAACTCAATATTTGCGGCTCTTGTGTCTCAGGGCACCGCACCATGCGTACTCGACCTGCTTGCACTGCCGTTTGGGCAAATGGGCAAAAGTTGTGGCGAATAACCACATCGGTAAGCCAGCGCTCAACCGATTGGAGTACCGGGTCTAGTTGATTCGGCATTGAAATATCCACCGCTTTAGAGCATTGGTCAATGGTGCTGGCCACGCACCGACTCGTCATCATTTAACCCAAACCTCTAGCCAATATTGGACCGCTATTAGTTGGGCCCGTTGTCGGCAAGCGCGCGAAAAATGAGCAAACGGCATAATTTTGCGCGAAGTCGGTACTCCGAACCTAAGCGAATCATAGCAGTTAGTCGCAATGCACCATACGGTTGAGCCGATAAATCGCGTTACTCCCTGCGCCTTAGGTTGGCAATTACGCCCATTAGTGTTGGACTCAGGACTGTGCGGAGATGACCGAAATGCTAATCAAGCTGACGCAAAGACTGGAGCGGCGGTACGGTAATAATAGGACGACTGCGCAATAAGCCTAAAGCGCCGATCAAAAGTGCGCCACTGACCACACCCAGCAACCATAATGTTGGATGTAAGCTCGGTGCCATATCGAAAACTTGGGTTTGCATAAAGTACAACACCACCTCAGCACCCATACTCGCGATCAAACCGGCAATCAATCCCAGCGTAACAAACTCTACAGCCAATGCACCAAACACGACTTTTTGCGAGCTACCGAGTGTTCGCAATATGGCATTTTCACGCAGTCGTTCGTCGAACGAAACGGCAATGGCCGCAAGCAAAACCAACGCACCACAGGCAAGCACCAGCAATAGAATCATCTCCAAGCCTCGCGTCACTTTATCAATCACCGAGCGGATTCGCTCAATAATGTCACCAAGTTGCAGCACCACAGCCGTCGGGAACTGCTTTACCATGGTCGTCACAAATGGCGATTCTTGATAAATCACTCGCGCGCCGCTGGTGTTAGACTCACGCGCTTTTGCGGCTGGATCAAGCACGCCGCTGAGCCAGTTAGGAGAAAATCGATCTAAGCTACCGGGCGTAAAAATAATATAAAAATTGGGGGTCATAGACTGCCAATTAACGGTTCGAATGCTCGTTAACTGTGAGGTAAAAGTTATACCGCCCACGCTTATTTGCAGCTCGTCTCCGAGCGCAACTCCAATCTCTTGGGCCACATCTTGTTCCATCGACAACTGCGAGACAGTCGCAGAATAATCGGTGTCCCACCAAACGCCCTCAGTAATCACATTCTGCACAGGCAGTTCGCCCGTTTGCGTAAAATTTATTTCGCGCGCTAAGCCGTCGCTCTGCGCTAAGCGTTCACGCGTCAACGTTTCGCCATTGATGCCCACGATGCGACCGCGCACCATCGGAAACCAAGTGGAATGTTGTACACCGGCCGCGTCGAGGGTGGTCTTGACCCCGGGTAAGTCTTGATCGGCCACATTAAACACAAAGTGGGTTGGCGTATCCTCAGGTAGCTGAGCTTGCCACTCTGCAATCAAGCTCGTGCGCAAACCAGTTACTACAAGCAGCAATAAAAGTGTGGTTGAAAAGCCGACCAATTGCACCATGGTTTGACCGCGTCGCCGCCACAGATTAGCTAGGCCGAGTCGTACATAGCTACCCCGCCAATTGCCCATACTGCGAACGACCCGCAAAAACTGCAGTGCAATTAGACCGCTCACCGCAAATAAGGCAAATAGACATGCCAAGAACAAACTTGCGATTAACAAACTGCCGCTATACCAAAATGCCAGCAGTAATAACGCGCCCACCCCAAAAGATAGCCGTGCACCTTGGCTTAATAACGAGTCGGGGATATCTCGACGTAGTACGCGCAGCGGTTCGATGGCAGGTAAATGCCACAGCGCGGGTAAAGCAAAACCTAATACGCAAACCAGCCCAGTCGCAGCAGACACAATCCAAGGCCGTGGTCCGGGCGGCGGTAATTGCGCCCCAAAAAACTCCTTAGCCACCTCTAGCAAGAACCAATGCGCGAGCCAACCAAATAACAAACCGAGCGAGGTCGCAATTAAGGTTAGAATCGCTAAGCGCACAAATTGACTTCTGCGAATTCGCCGCGCAGATTGCCCCCACGCTTTCATTAACGCCACTTGATCGATCAATCGTTGCGCATAACGATGACTCGCCAAAGCCATTGCAAGCCCAGCGAGCAAAACACCGATGGTGCCGCTGAGCAGCAAAAAAGAACGCCCTCGCTGCAGTGCCGAACCCAGTTGTTCCTCTTCGTCTTCAGCGGTCTCTAAACTAACGTGCGACTGCAACTGCCTCTCGCCTAACTCCAACTGCTTAAACCATTGCCGATAGGCATCAAGGGCATCGCTCGATCCGGCCAATAGCAAGGAATAATTGATCCGACTCCCAGGTCGAATAAGTTGCGTTTTAGGGAGATCGGTATAGTTCATCATGACGCGCGCCGCGGCTGAGGCAAAACTCCCTCCACGATCTGGCTCATGCGCAATTAACTTAGTAATAGTGAACGCCGCATAACCAATCTCTAATTGGTCGCCCACCTTTACGTCTAAAATGGTGAGTAGCCTAGGCTCGACCCAAACTTGCCCTGGCGCTGGGCCCGTGCTCGAGAAAACCACATCGGGGTCATCCACCGACTCCACGAGTTCAAGTTGTCCGCGTAGAGGGTACGCAGGCTCCACTGCTTTGATCGCTGCGAGGTGATTTGCCTCGCTGGCTGGATTGCTGGAGAACAACATAGAGACAAACGTGGCCGTTGCAGCACGCTCTAGCCCTAGCTCGTCGGCATGGTGCGCATAGGACGGGTCAATCTCAATACCGCTTTTCACAGCCATGTCAGCGGCCAAAAATGCACTGATTTGCTCATTCAAGCCGCGCTCAACCCGATCCGCGAGCAAACTAACCGCCGTGACCACGGCCACGGCCAAGACCAATGACCAAATAATGAGTCCTAATTGGCCTCCGCGCCAGTCGCGCCAAAGTAATTTGCAATCCAACCACATAGACGAGTGCCCGACCAATTAAGCAACGATGCGACCATCATCGATCGTAATAGTGCGCGCACATCGAGATGCTAGGCGCTGTTCATGGGTAACCAACACTAAGGTCGTGCCACTTTGTTCATTCAAACGGAACAATAAGTCACTGATTGCTGCGCCGGTGGTTTGATCTAGATTACCCGTCGGCTCATCCGCGAAGAGAATTTTAGGCTCGCACGCGAATGCGCGGGCAATGGCAACGCGTTGTTGTTCTCCGCCCGATAATTGCTTGGGATAATGGGTTAAACGGGCGCTTAAACCAACTTGATTCAGAAACTCCTTGGCAATAGCCGTGGCTCCGCGCTGACCCGCCAACTCTAATGGTAAAGCGACGTTCTCAAGCGCCGTTAAGCTGCCCAGCAGTTGAAACGTTTGAAATACAAACCCAACAAGCTCGGCTCTTACGCGCGCGCGCCCCTCTTCATCCATCGCAGTTATATTGTGAGGACCCAAGCTGATCGAACCAGAGCTAGGAGTATCTAATCCTGCCATCAGACCCAGCAGTGTGGATTTACCCGCACCACTAGGACCAACGATTGCGACACTTTGGCCCTTGGCAATCTGCAGACTCACATCGTCCAAAATGGTCAGGGTGACGTCGGCAGTTTGCACCACTTTGCTGACATGATCGACTTGCAGCATTAAGTTCGCGTGGTTGGGCTCTTCAAGCAGAGCGGAATTGACTGGCACTGTTCGGGTATTGGCGAAGGACATATCGATTTAATTGGCAATGGGCAAAGCACGCGCTAGTAGCAGGTCAACGCACTCTTTATTAAGAGCGTAATCATACGAACTTTGGGTGCAAATGGCGTCACGGCACATCTAATATTGCCAATGATTAACTAAGCCGAGTAGCCGTTGCCGACACAACGTGACATCGCGTTGATCATACGCCGACGCCGAAGGCAAAAAAAAAGGGCTGCAAAAGCAGCCCTTCTTAAGTAAAACGCAGGTATTCGCTAGAAATTAGCGCGTAAGCTAACCCCAAAATAGCGCTCTGCGTCACGCGGTATTTGATATCGGAAGCCGTCACCACTGAACGTAGTCGCATAGCTTTCGTCGCCTAAGTTTTTGCCAATTAACGTTATGCGATATTTATCTTCTTGGAATGAAAATGCCACGCTCGCGTTAAAAATATCGTATTCGGGCAACAGAGCAGCAGGATTCTGTGATCCATTATTGCCAGGCAAATCGGATACTTGCTCGTCGGTATGTACAAAGGAACCGTTAAAGATCACATCCATATTTCCCATCGGCACGACATAGTTGGCACTCAGAGAGTATTTGAGATCAGGCGAGAATGGCACATCTAAACCACTACGACTCGTGCAAGAACCTGGCGCGACCCCAATTGGACAATTGAAGCGATCGATCTCAGCATCAGTTTTGGCAAAGCCGCCGGTGAACTGCAAGTTCTCCATTGGCTGCCACGTAAAATCAAGCTCAATGCCCTGGGTTGACACATCACCTGCGTTAGTCAATCGGGTAATGGTGGTGCCCGTCGAAGTATCGAAGTTGTTTGCTTGAAAGTTTTCGATATCTGTTTTAAACACTGCCAAATTGGCAAATAGCTGATCGCCTGTAAACTTGTAGCCAATTTCGAAGGAATCCGAGGTTTCCTCTCCAATCGGTAAAGTGTCTCCCGCGCCCATGTTAAAGAACACATTAAATGCTGGACCTTTATAGCCCTCAGCAAAGGTCGTGTACAACATACTTCTGTCACTAGCCTGCCACTGCAAACCAATCTTACCTGAGGCGTTGGTAGCGCTGGTTTCTCCAGCGAAATCGGTGTCACCAAATCCACTCACCACACCCACACCTCGTCGCCCAAAGGGGTCTAGGTTAGTGCGTCGATGAGTGTACGAGACGTCGTCTTGCGTGTAGCGGACGCCGAAGATCAGCTGCACAGTGTCTGTGAGGTCTACATCACCCTGACCAAAAGCGGCAATGTTGTCGAACTCGGTGTGCATATCAGCACTGCCCGCGATTATGTCATTGGCAAAACACGTCAAGCCAGGGTTGTCGGCTAGAATCATCATGCTCTCAGGGTTCAACTGACAACTTGCATCGCGTCGAAAGCTTGGATCAGATTCAATCTTCCAATAAAACATGCCTACTTGCCATGTCAACGCGCCGTCGTCGGGAGATGCAATGCGCAATTCTTGCGAAAACTGATCCCAAATCTGTACGCCTACGTCATGTAATTGAAAGAAGGTTGACGCAAAGTCAACAGTCTCGGCAACATCACCGGCGTTCGAAGTAAAGTCTCCCTCGCGAATTTCCGTATTATCCCACTCACGCGTGGCGGTAATTGATGTCAATGTGTAGTCGCCCAACTGCGCTTCAACTTGTAAAGATAGCGCTTGATGGTCGTCGAGCGTGCGCGTGACCAAATCGTGGTCCACTAATCGTTGCCCTAAATCAATATCCGCCACATTACCGACTATCCCGCGGCTATTAGGCTGTGCGGGCGAAGCGGGATTACGATTGCTCGGCAGTAACTCTAAGTCGGCGCAGCAATTGTCATTGGCGGAATAATCTTCTGCGATCAGCAGAACATTAACTTTATCGCTCACATCCCAATCTAGCATGGCGCGAAAACCTTCGCGATCATAGCCATTGATGGTCTGACCATCAAAGGTGTTAGTGATGTAACCGTCAAAGTCAGCGCTAAACAGCGTGAGGCTGGCGCGCATCGTATCCGACAAAGAGCCCGCGATACTCGCTTTCAAACGAGTTTCGTCGTCCTCAAAGATCGATAGATCCACACTTCCAGAGAGTTCTTCAGTCGGTCGTTTCGTCGTCATGTTGATAACGCCAGCCGAAGCGTTCTTCCCAAACACCGTACCTTGTGGACCGCGTAACACTTCGAGTCGTTGCAAATCGTACAAGTCGGTGAACGCTTGGCCCGCGCGGCCGAGTACCACACCGTCGACCACCGTTGCTACGCTCGGCTCTGCTGCATTCGAAAAGGATACGGTACCGATT
>CAYOXK010000064.1:0-15986 GCA_964407915.1 uncultured Gammaproteobacteria bacterium | reverse complement strand
AGCAACGCCTACGCAGCCTTAATTAGTACAGAGCAAATGGTCGATAAAGTGCAGACCAGTGTCAGTAGGGACGAAGTTTTAACCGCACTTGCGCGCGATGACGTACGTCAACTCCTCATTTCTAAAGGCGTTGACATGGATCATGCAATAGCGCGAATAGACGCAATGACCGACTCTGAAATTGCCAGCCTACAACAAGATTTCGACTCTTTGCCCGCTGGTGCAGGCGCAGGTTCAGCTCTCGTGGCCGTGGTCTTAGTGTTCGTGATTTTGGACATTGTTGGTGTAACCAACGTTTTCAGTTTCATTCGCTAATTTCGCAGTAATCATTCGTCACCCGTTCGGGCTTGGGCGGTAATTTTTAAAGCATGAGGCCTTTAGTTTATATATTTGTATTGCTAGTCCTCGGTGCATGTACGCCTAACTCGGTGAGCGGGTTATTACGCAATCCTCCTGCAAATCTACCACCGCAGTCAGTCATCGACTCGGTGCCGTTTGTGGCGCAAACAGAAAAGTTCTGTGGGCCTGCCGCACTGGCGATGGTGCTTGAATACTATGGCCAAGAGGCCGACTTGGATGAACTCGGGTCGGCCGTTTTTGTGCCTGCGAAGGGGGGCGCACTACAAGCCGAAATGGCTGCACTCATGCGTCGCAAAGGATTAGTCGCTTATCAACTGAACAATCAACTCGAATCACTTTTGGGTCAACTTGCAGAAGGCTACCCCGTCATTATTTTGCAAAACTTGGGGCTTAAAAAAATTCCATTTTGGCACTATGCAGTTGCTATTGGCTATGACCTTCAGCGCGCCGAAATTATTCTTCATACTGGACAACGCAAAAGTCATAGACTCAGCTTAAAAACATTTGCTTACACTTGGGCTCGCAGTAACAACTGGGCTTTGATACCTAGGCCAGTTGGCTCATTTCCGTGGCAGGCCGACGTAAAGCAAGCGTTCCTCGCGTCAACCGCATTCGTGAATACGCCAGGGCAAGCCATGTCTGCGATTCCTCACTATTCGGCTGCACTAAAACAATGGCCTGGTGATGAAGCGTTCAGTATTGCACTGAGTAACGAATTTTACGCCAAGGGGCAGTATAGTGATGCCGTGGATGTATTAATGGAAGCCGCGTCTAAACCGATTAAATCAGCACTAGTTTTCAACAACCTTGCGTATAGCCTTGCAGCAAAACATTGCTACGCTGGTGCAAAACAGTCTGCACAATGCGCTGTTGAGCTGAATCCTTCGCCGGAATATAGACAGTCGCAACAAGACGTCGATGAGATTTCTGAACATCGAGATCTAGCCACAGACTGCCCAACCATTTCTTGCGATTAGGTCGCTAATCTCCAGATCTTCATAATTATTTTGGCTCCGCGCCATGATCTAGTCCGAGCGCTTCAGTACGGGGTTAACTAGCATAATCTGACCCTTGGCGATCTAGAATCGTCTTAATGTCGTTAAAATGACGATCTTGTTCGTCACCGTATTCTTCGAGTTGTTCGGCAGTTTTGCGTGCAACTTGATCGCTCAAAATATTCAGTTCAAGACCTGTTTGCAGGGCAAGTATGTAATTTTTTGCAGCGCGTTCAAAATAATACAAACGATTAAACGCGTCGGCAACTGAATCCCCAAGCACAAGTACGCCATGATTACCCATGACGAGTACTTTTATTTTTGGGTCACCCAGTAAGCGCGCGCAGCGCTCGCCTTCAGACTCTAAGGCCAAGCCACCGTAAGATTGATCTACGCTATGGCGCTCAAAAAAGGCAGCGCTGTTCTGATCTACAGGAGGAAGTTTGGCATCTTTCAAGCTAGCTAATACCGTGGCATAAGTGCTGTGCACATGCATCACACAACGGGCGTGTTCAACATGTCGGTGCACACCTCCATGTAAACCCCACGCGGTGCGGTCTGGCGCATTTGGCTTCTCCATTTCGCTCGGATCGTTCGCGTCTAAAAGCATAATGTCGCTCGCACGAATGAGAGAAAAATGTCGTTGATTGGGGTTAATCAGAAAATGCTTTCCTTGAGTCCCAACCATCAACGAAAAATGGTTTGCAACGGCTTCGTTGTAGCCAAGTTGAGCCGCCATCTGAAAAGCTGCAGCTAAGTCGATACGTTCTTGTTGATAATCCACGTTAGTAAAAGATGAATCACGCTGGGTTTGTCGGAGACTAAATTACTTGAGAGAATTAGTCTATGAAAACCCGACAAGGATATGCGCCCGAAGGGAAGGAGAGCGCAGTACGCATGCTGCTCAGCACCGAGCATGAACATTGCTATTGATGGGTGGTGATACAATCGGTTGCAGCTAAAATTGGTCGAACTAACTCGGACAGTCACCGATAGAAGTAGTAGTCGCCGATAGAAGTAGTAGCGCTTTGTGCATTTAATAAAAGCAATTTATAAATATGGGAAATAAAATGAAATATCTACTGGGGATAATCGCCACCTTAATTTTCACTTTTACAACAGCGCAGGCAAATACACTGCTGTTTAACATCAAGGGCTACACCATAGAGAGTGGCGCTCTTAAAACGTTTGCTGCGATAGAATTTGCCGATGGTAAAGTGGTGCGCACATATGGCGAAAAGCCGGATATGACTGCTGCTGACATGATCGATGGCGGTGGAAGGGCTGTTCTGCCAGGGCTTATCGATACCCACGGGCATATTTCATGGCACGGTCGTGCACTCAGCAGTGTTGATCTTATTGGCACAAAGGACGAAGCGGACGCACAAAACCGGGTGCGTGAGTTTTTCACACGCCCAAACACATCAGGCTGGCTGTGGGGCAGGGGCTGGAACCAGGAACATTGGCCAAATAAATCGTTTCCAACAAAGGCTACATTGGACGTGCTGACGACCGATATTGCAATTGTTCTTAACCGCATAGACGGTCATGCGGTGTGGGTCAACTCCAAGGCGATGGAATTAGTGGGTATTGACCGAAATACGCCTGAACCACAAGGTGGGCAAATTCTTAAAGACGAAAATGGCGAACCGACCGGCGTTTTGGTCGACACTGCCATGAATTTGGTGATCGATAAAATGCCAGCAAATGATCACAATGTATTGCAGGCCGAAATTTTAACAGCGTTAAATGATATGGTTAGCCTTGGTATGACATCGACTCATGATGCAGGTATCAAGGCGGATGAGGTGCGTGCACTCATAGCATTGAGAGAAAAAGAAGTCATGCCTGCAAGGGTCTACGGAATGCTCAATGTTTTAGACCCAAGCAATGATGTGTTTTTGGAAGCGGGAATTATTACTGATGACAAAGCGATGATGGAAATCAGAAGCGTGAAAATTCTGGTTGATGGCACTCTAGGTTCCCGCGGTGCCGCGATGATGGAAGATTTCAGCGACATGCCTGGCCATAAAGGAGACTTGCTTTTTACGCTGCAAGAGTTGGAGCATCACATGGTGCGCGCAATGGCTCATGGGTATCAGGTTAATGTTCACGCCATAGGTGACCGCGCCAATCGAGTGATGCTAGATATGTTTGAACGACTTCAGGACGCGCCGCTTCGGGCTAAAATGCGTCACCGTATTGAACATGCTCAGATCCTCGACGCCACCGACCTTGGCCGCTTCAAAGAACTGAGTATCGCCGCATCGATCCATCCTACCCATGCGACCAGTGATAAAGGCATGGCCGAAGCCCGCATCGGTCACAACAGAATTGACGAAGGCGGTTATCACTGGCGCGATTTATATGAAAGTGGTGCTCATGTTGGTGGCGGGTCCGACTTCCCGGTGGAACCAGTAAATCCATTCTATGGTCTTCACGCAGTGGTGACGAGTCAGGATCGGGATGGAAACCCAAAAGATGGCTGGATGCCCGATCAAACACTCAATCGCACTCAGGCACTTGACCTATTTACCGCCAAAGCGGCTTACCTCGGTCATCAAGAAACCGAAATAGGGCAGCTATCCCCGGGCTTCTGGGCAGATTTCATTATTCTAGAACAGGATTATTTCGAGGTTCCTGCCGAAGACATCTGGAAAATTAAAGTGCATAAGACATTCGTTGCGGGGAAAGAAGTCTACAGTGCGGAGTAGGGATGGGTTTGGGGCAAGGTAACAAGGACAGTGGCCCTTAGATAAGATCAGCGCCGACTTTCCCAGTCGATATATTCTTACTGGGCTTATTGAATCGTTGTGAACACATAGACATAGTTTGGCGTATTAATAGTATAAGTTTCGATGCAAACCATGCCTGTCAGCTTCCCCACTGTTAGGAGCATCACTTTCAAACGACTAGAAAAATAACTACCGAGTTAAAGCAAGTCTGAAGTCTGATAAACTTATTTTCTAGCGTGTCTTTTAGAGTGATCAAAACATGTTTTTACACCGTATCGCCAACGCCCTGCGCCGCCAAGATTGGGTCGTGATTATTATCGAATTCTTTATGGTGATCTCTGGCGTGCTTATTGCTCTGCAATTGGATCAATGGCGCGAAGACCGCGCTGTAGCTGCCCAAGAGATTAAGCACTTGTAGGCGGTGCGAGAAGATATCAAAAGAAATACTATTGATATTGGTGATGCCGAGAGTGCGTTGCGTACAGTCACTCGATTTTGCTACGAGGCATTAATGACTATTGATACTAACGAGTGTGCAAGCGACTGCTGGCTAGAAGTTGCGGCATTTTTCCATGCTTCTCAATGGATTGATGGTCGCCTTAATAACACTGCTTACGACGAAATGAAGCGCGCTGGATTTCCGCGTGACGTCAACCTGCGCGATAAGCTCAACATCTACCATGACTTGTTTGTGCAAACGACGTTAATTAACTCAGAGCTACCCGAGTACAGAGAATTAGTGCGTTCGATTATTCCGGCACAAATGCAAGAACATATGTGGGCAAACTGCTTTAGTTTTAGTGGTCGTAATCAAACTCTAATTGCGGATTGCCCGCCACCCACAGACTTAACGAATGTTAAACAAACGTTCGACGCACTAACCGAGAACCCCCGAACTGAATTAACGCTTAACTTTTGGCTAAGCACAGTTTCGCTAGTTACGCTCGCTATGGCCAAACAAGCTGATGAGCCTGGGAGAATAATTGCCGACCTCACTGCTTACATAAACGCCCATTAGTATTTCGATAATAAATGCAACAGGCAACTCAACGGTCTAGATGTTTAAGTAGATAGACCTCGTGGATGCAAAAGAGGGCGGCCCCGCCATCATTTAATCCTTTACCCATTCTATAGTTCCAATTCACCAATCACTGCGCGTCAAAAATCTTTAATGCCAACCCAACTCGATACGTAATTCAATTAAAGGCAGGTTACGGGTTCGGTATTCAGACAAAGGTTTACAGCATGGCGTTCATTTCAGAGACCTTTGCTATTTTAATGGTGTACCCATGTGTGTGCTGATCCATAACCTTTTTAATCTTAGACATACATTATTTAACATAATATATATTATGCGCTATAAAATATTTAGGCCTGATTGATGGTCTAGTTTGGACACTTGCGAAACTACTTTAAGTATTTAGTTTATATATATCAGCAAGTTAAAAAATATTTCTAATGTATTACTTGTAATAAAAATTGCTTATATGGCTATTATGCTCGAAAAAACTTCTCAGTTTGCGCAATACACTGCTCAGCGGTTGTTATTTTTATTGAGTTTGGCTGGATCGTACCTTGTGGTGCGTAGATTGCACGGGGTCCGATTATGGCTACACGCTCGCGAGCTAATTTTCTGATAAATGCTCGTAGGTAGAGATTTGGCTTGACTGAATATGGCTACAAGGTTTGGGTGCCGATCACTTAATTAGTAGCTAAAAAGCGTGCATTTCTGAGCAATTTCATGGCGCTGAGCCTTGCTAACGCGCGCGAAATTCACCACAGAGCGCTATCCGTATGGAGTCATTTGCGATTGGTTTGAGATTTTTGCAATGCAGCGCTAGCCACAATAGCGAAGCTGATTGGGCTAGTTTTAGCTAAAAAGTAGGTCGTTTGCGTCGTTTACGTTTTAGGCCGCATCGCGCAGGCTTTTGGCAGCCTTAAAAAGATCGAAAAAATTCAAGCTCGTTTGGGTGGCCAATTCAGCAAATGGAATGCCTTTAAGATCGGCTACAAACTGTGCCGTATGCTTAACATAGGCCGGCTCATTTAATTTGCCTCGAAACGGAACGGGCGCTAAATAGGGCGCGTCTGTCTCGACTAAAACTCGATCAAGCGGGCACTTGCGCGCCACCTCTTGCACATCTGTGGCGCTTTTGAACGTCACGATTCCAGAAAATGAAATATAAAAGCCCAGATCTAATGCCTGTTTAGCAACTTCCCAGTTCTCAGCGAAGCAGTGCATTACCCCGCGACACTGGTCAGCGCCCTGCTCTTTTAGCATCCGCATCGTGTCGTCAGCGGCAGCCCGCGTGTGAATGATCAGCGGCTTGTCGACCGCAATGCCCGCTTGAATATGCCGCACAAAGCGATCGCGTTGCCAGCCCATGTCTTGGTCAGTCACGCGAAAGTAATCGAGTCCTGTTTCGCCAATGGCAACCACATTGGGGTCTTGCCCCAACTCGATGAGTTCTGCCAAACTTGGCTCGCGTACGTCCTCGTAACAAGGGTGAACTCCAACCGATGCAAAAATATTTTTGTGCTGATCTGCTACTTCGCGTACCTGCGGATAGTCTTCTAGGTTCACCGAAACGCAGAGCATGTGCCCTACTCCATTACGCCGAGCATTTTCGAGCAGCGTTGGAAGATCTTTGCGCAATTCGGCAAAGTTAATATGGCAATGCGAGTCCACTAATAAAGTGGATGGATCGTGCACGGTGGAATCGTTCACAAGTTAAAACTACCAGTTTGATTTAGTAAAAGTTAAAGCGTATGAGTTGGGCGTGCCAATGACAACGACGCGCCCAGTTTTGACTCGATAAGGCTCACTGTTTTGTGTGCATCGTCGTTGGTAAATTGAATGCCAACTCCCTGCGGGCGGTTATCTAGCGCACCTGCGGGGCTAACCCATACGACTTTGCCTGAGATACTGACGGGGTCAGATTCATCCATAATTTTTACAAGCAAAAACAGTTCATCGCCGAGCTCGTAGGTCTTTTGTGTCGGGATAAACAAGCCACCATTCTTAATAAATGGCATGTAGGCCATGTATAGCGCTTGTTTGTCCTTAATAGCGATTGAGATAACCGCACTGCGTTCTTTTTCTGGGTGCACTTGGGCCATAAATTCTGCTCAATCAAAGTGATGTATAGATGGGCTGAAACGGGCTAAGCCGCGGTCTGTGGCAATTGCCTAAATTGATTTCCCAATGATTCTAACACCAACGCTTCGTCTACGGTGGTGGAGATGAGTTTTTTCACATTGGCGAATTCATCGAATAGGCGGTGCAAACGCGAATGATCTAGTTTTTGCGATACTTTGCTTGTCCATGGTTGCTGCACTGGATAAAACAAGCCAGAGGCATCGCTGGTGTGTTGCACGCTAATGAGGTCAGCGCACAATTTATGGAGCATATCGACAGCTGTTCTGCTGCCAATCGCTTGCCATTGCTGTGCCGTTTGACTGATGTGCATGCTATTGGTCCATAGGCCATTTACGCTTTGCAGTAGTGTTTTAATTACTTCGCGGTAGGATGCTGCTTGCAGTTGTACGGCCATGAGAGGGTGGTTGTTCGCCATGGGCGCATAGGCGGCGATATCGGCGGCGGACATCTTAGCTTCAGACTCGAGCCAAGCTGCGGTGGTTTGAGCGTCAGGCGCTTGAAACGGTACTTTGGCGCAACGACTTTTGATTGTGGGGGCTAGGCTCTCGGCACGATCGCTCACCAAAATAAACAGTGTGTTAGCGGGCGGTTCTTCCAAGCTCTTAAGCAAGGCGTTGGACGCATTAGTGTTCATCGAGTCGGCATTGTCTATGATCACAACGCGATGTTTAGCGATATGCGTAAAAGTGCTTAGCATCGGTGCGAGCATGCGGATTTGGTCGATACTGATTTCTTTTTTCGGTTTTCCGCTGTGCACCGGCAAAATTCGTTGTGCGTACAGATTCATTAGCAAGGGCTCGCCAAGCGCTGCAGCGTTGGGGCTCGTTGTTTGCTCAACAACCAGTGCTTCAGGACGAACCACATAAAAATCTGGATGTGAGCCCGCGTTAAACAACCGTTCGTCACGCATATTGCCATCTGCCACCACAAACGCTGCAAGCTGCTCGGCAAAAACTCGTTTGCCTAAGCCCGCGCCGCCGGTAAACAACAAGGCATGATGGCTCCGTTCGGGTTCGAGTGTTAGCTGTTGCCACAAATGTTGATTCCATGGGTGAATAGTCGGTGTCATCGGTTTGCCACTGAGGTGCGAGTTTGCTCAATAAAGACCGTAACAAGATCTATAACGTGGTTGCGAACGGTATCGCGTGCTTTGCTGGCATCTACCAACTTGATTCGGTCTGGTTCGCTTTTTGCGCGCTGCAAGTATGTTTCGCGCACGGTTTGTTTAAAGACTTGATTTTCCAGCTCAAAACGATCGGGCTTGCTGCGCGTTTCCGCCCTATTCTCGCCCACATCCACAGGCACATCGAGTAATACGGTAAGATCTGGGCGCAGACGGCCTTGTACGAGCTCCTGCAGTGCGTCGATTCGTGTTGCGCCCATGCCCCGCCCACCGCCTTGGTAGGCAAACGTGGCATCTGTGAAGCGATCACACACAACCCAAGTGCCCTGCTCTAAAGCTGGCTCGATAACCTCACTTAAGTGTTGAGCACGTGCTGCGAACACTAATAATAACTCTGTCATGTCGCTTAACGATCCTGAGTATTCCGGATTGTTCCCCAATAACAAACTCCGTAACACCTCTCCCAGTTGCGTACCGCCAGGTTCGCGGCTGGATATGTGGTGGATATTATGCGCGCGCAAGACGTCGAGAATCGCTTCTATATTAGTAGACTTGCCCGCTCCGTCTTGGCCCTCAATTGTGATGAAGCGGCCCCGTTCACTGTTACGCATTGGTTTAGCTGGACGCTCGGTAGGCGAACTAGTCTTCATCTGGCTTAGACGAGAAGGATTTTCGCTTGCCACCGAGTTGATATTTGATCACCGCCTCATTATGGTCTTTCAAGTTTGTGGAAAATTGATGTGTGCCATCACCTTTACCAACAAAATAAAGTGCTCGTGTGGTCTGTGGATTGGCCGCCGCACGAATGGCGGCTTCGCCTGGCATAGCAATCGGCGTGGGCGGCAAGCCAAAGCGCGTATAGGTATTGTACTCGGTGTCGGTGACTAGGTCTTTGCGACGAATATTGCCGTCGTAAGTGTCGCCCATTCCGTAAATAACAGTTGGGTCAGTTTGCAGTTTCATACCAATTTTTAGACGGTTATTGAACACCCCTGATATCTCCGGACGTTCGGACGGCACCCCCGTTTCTTTCTCGATAATGGACGCTAGTATTAAAAGTTCGTACGCGGACTTTACTTGTACGTCTTCGGCGCGAGCTTCCCACGCTTCGTTTAAGATCACCTGCTGGCGCGTGTACGCTTGTTTGAGTAAATCAAAATCAGAATCGCCTTTGGTATAGAAATAGGTCTGGGGCGCAAACTGCCCTTCTGGATGTTTTCCGGGCGCGCCGAGCAAGCGCATCAATTCGGAGTCCTCAAGCTCAACAATCTCGTCGCGCAAACCTTTTTGGTCGACCAAAAAGGCTTTATATTCTTTAAACGTTTTACCTTCGACTAGTGTGATTGCATATTGAATCACGCGCCCCTCGACGAGCTTTTCAACAAGGTCCGCCATACTGTTTACATCGACTAAATTGTACTCCCCTGCTTTGATCGACGCGTCGGAGTAATTGAGTAGTGTGAACGCTCGAAAAATGTAACGATTTTCAATTACGCCCTGCTTTTCCAGCTGCGCCGATAACCACGCAATGCCGACTCCTGAGGGAACGTTGAGGACTTCTGCACGATTGTTGAGCGGCTTATTAATAGCTTGTAAATACACAAGGTAAGCCCCCAAAATCCCGACCAGAAAAAGGAAGTAGAATGCTAATCGAAGTGCTTTAAAGAACGCCATGCTGCTCGCTTAATTGAGTTAGAGATAGGTTTAGTTTAAATTCATTCGGGTTGAATGTCTTGTCGGCTACCAAACTGTTGCCGTGAATTCGAGCCACAGGCCATGTGCCGATTACGCTATTGCTCAAAACTACCTCGTCGGCTTGCGCGAGGTCGGTAGCGCTTAACTCCCCTACCTCCACCGTAAATTCCAATTGCGGGGCAGCGTTAAGAATATATTCACGCATTACTCCAGCAACCCCGGCTTGTCGCAAATCTGGCGTCACCACCGTGCTTCCTCTGCGCACAAATACATTCGATTGGGTTCCTTCAATTAGCTTATTGTTGTAATCAAACACCAACGCCTCTTGCCAGTCGCTGTGCCAACTGCGGCGTATAAGCAACTGTTCTAATCGATTACCATGTTTGATGCCCGCTAAATGCGGTTGGGTGGCTAAGCGAATGTCCGATACGCCGACAAGGACGCCCTGAGAGTGAATTTCGGGCGCATAGTCCGGCAATGGGTGCAGGGTAAGTATGCGTGTGGGTTGGGCGTTGCTTGGGGTTAGGTACCCTCGACCACCAGCACCGATGCTCACGGTAAGTCGCACTATCCCGAGTTCTACATCCGCACAAAAGCGGACCAGTTCAGATGCAATGACGGTCTGATCGACCGGAATAAAGAGCGACTCACACGCCTGTTCTAAGCGCGCTAGGTGTAGGTCTAGCAATAAAGCTTGGCCATGTCGCACGCGAATCGTTTCAAACACACTGTGACCATACAAAAGAGCTCGGTCGACCACAGACACTTGATCGTGCGGCTGACCATTTACCCACGCTTTAGTTTCGATCACTGCTGCATTACTCCAACCGCATAGGCGGTGCAAACGACCACTAACACCACGCTCTGGGGTTGGCTCGCGGAATGTTTGTGCGGAGTCTGCTTAACGGATTTAACCGTCAAACTTTGCCATCGCCAGCGTGCCGTTAGTGCCGCCAAATCCAAAGGAATTAGAAAGCGCTAGGTTAATTTTCATTTCCCGCGCCGTATTTGGCACAAAGTCCAAGTCGCAGTCGGGCGATGGGTTGTGCAAATTGATCGTCGGTGGCGCAATTTGCGTATACAGAGCCATAATTGTATAAACAGCTTCCACGCCACCGGCCGCGCCTAATAAGTGTCCTACCATCGACTTAGTTGAGCTGATTGCAAGACTTTTGGCATGGTCGCCAAAAGCTCGTTTAATGGCTTGCGTTTCTGCCGCATCGCCCAACGGGGTTGATGTGCCGTGTGCGTTCAGGTATTGCACGGTAGTGATATCAGCTTGCGCATTACGCAATGCATTCGCCATGCACAAGGCCGCGCCTTCGCCGTCAGCTCGTGGCGATGTCATGTGATACGCATCACCACTCATACCAAAGCCCGTCAGCTCGGCATAAATTCGTGCACCGCGCGCTTTCGCGTGCTCGAGCTCTTCCAAGACCACTACTCCAGCGCCCTCGCCCATAACAAAGCCGTCGCGAGCCTCGTCCCAGGGACACGATGCGGCAGTGGGATCTACATCTCTAGTAGACAGCGCTTTGGCATTGGAGAAACCCGCAATGGACGCAGGCGAAATGGCGGCTTCGGCGCCCCCCGCGATCATGACATCGGCGTCGCCGTATTCGATCAGGCGTCCAGCATCCCCAATGGCGTGGGTACCGGTGGTGCACGCGGTTACTATGGATAAATTAGGGCCCTTGATACCGAGTTCTATGGAAACATTGCCCGAAATCATATTGATAATTGCGCCAGGCACGAAGAACGGCGAAACCCGACGTGGGCCTCGCTCTTTCAGTAAATTCGCGGTGTCTTCGATCGAGCGAATTCCGCCAATGCCAGACCCAACGTAAATGCCGATGCGCTGAGCATTGTCTTCAGTAACTTCCAACCCAGAGTCTTTAAATGCGTCCATCGACGCGGCGTAGCCCAATTGAATAAAGCGGTCCATTCGCTTTGCATCTTTGGCCTGCATGTAATTGTCGGGGTTAAAGTCTTTGACCTCCCCAGCGATCGTACAGGCGTACTCGGTGGTGTCGAATTGACTAATTCGGCCAATGCCACTGCGCCCGTTGGTGATGTTGTCCCAGTTCTCTTTTAGAGTCAGGCCAACAGGCGACAAAATTCCGATTCCAGTAACAACAACTCTTCTACGTTTGTTCATGTGTTTTATCTCAACGATGAAGTCTATAGGTGGGGATGCAAGCTTTGCCCGTTGTTCGCCGCGCCTTTGCGACGCGTATGGTTACGCTCGTTCTAATGTAGACTGTACCACATTAAAAAAAGTCATTACCAGTTGCCCGATAATGACTTTCTTGTCTGAACTCATACGTACCACGAAGGCCTGTCTTGTGTGCTGAGCCCGCATCGTTAACAACGTGTGAGCGCGTACCTTCGAACACTTTCGAGAAATTTCGAGCGGATTAGGCAATGGCGCTACGTAGATAGATGGGTTGCCTCTACCATTGAGCGCCGCTGTTTCGCGATCAAATAAAATTAGTGCAAACAGCTTTAGGTAATAAGCAGTACTGAACTGCTGATTACCTAACTAGCCTTGAGCTTTTTTTACGTAATCAATCGCTTGTTGTACAGACGTGATGTTCTCAGCTTCTTCGTCTGGAATTTCTGTTTCGAACTCTTCTTCTAAAGCCATTACGAGCTCCACAGTGTCGAGTGAATCAGCGCCTAAATCGTCAACAAACGATGCGGCTGGTACAACTTGGTCTTCGCTTACGCCAAGCTGTTCAATAACGATTTTCTTTACGCGGTCTTCAATGCTGCTCATGGGTTGTATTCCTCTTGGTTTTGAAGCTTTAAGTTTTGGAGCTTTAGGTTTTGGAGCTTTAAAAATTACGGTTTAGCCGTTTTTGCTGAATCCGTAACGGACTCATCCTTGACGAAAAAGTGTACCGCCAATCCCAAATTTTTAGCAATCTAAAAATTCAAAATCGACTCATACCTGACCGCCGTTTTGATTGCGGCGCATTATATAAAAAAGCCACCTATTTGCAAAACAATTGGCCATTTATCGAGTTTTATTAATGTTTACTTTAACTTACAACCACTTGCTTTATTTAATATCAATGCTTTAGCGAATAGTGTTAAAGCAAAATGGTCACTTCTGTTGAGCGTTTATCTGATCATTTCATGCGAATTTCATTGCATGTACATGCCACCGTTTACGTGCAGTGTGCATCCTGTTATGTAGCCGCTCTCGGCGGACGCTAAAAAGGCGACCGCATTAGCGATGTCTTGCGGTTCGCCGAGCCGATCAGCAGGAATATTGGCGGTCATATTAGCGATCTGTTCTGCGGTGAGCGCTTGGGTCATATCGGTGCTGATAAATCCAGGTGCAACGGCGTTAACGGTAATGCCCCGCGAAGCGATCTCTTGTGCTAACGATTTGGTAAAGCCGATCACACCGGCCTTGGCTGCTGCGTAGTTTGCTTGGCCCGCATTGCCTGACACGCCAACTACTGAGGTTATATTAATGATACGACCATAGCGCTCCTTCATCATGCCTCGCAGCACCCCCTTAGAGAGTCGATATACCGACTTTAAGTTGGTGTTCATGATGTCGTCCCATTCTTCTTCTTTCATACGCAGCATTAAATTGTCGCGCGTGATCCCTGCATTGTTAACGAGTACAGAAATGCTGCCGTACGCCGCAGTAATTGCACTGAGCACCGCTTCAACCGATTCGCCGTTGGCCACATCCAGCGTCATGCCTTCGCCTTTAATGCCCGCGTCTTTGAGCGCGGCCGAGATGGCCTGTGCGCCTGCATCAGAGGTGGCTGTACCCACCACGATGGCGCCTTGCTGCCCCAAGGTCTGGGCGATGGCTTTACCGATGCCGCGCGTGGCACCCGTTACTAAACATACTTTATTGCTTAAATCCAACATTGGTTGACCTCTTTACAGCAGTTCGTTTATTTGCTCAGGTGTCTCGATGGCCGCGGCATCAGCCTCTTTAGCAATGCGCTTGATCATGCCACACAATACTTTGCCAGGTCCGCTTTCAATAAAATGAGTAATGTCCTCTTCCGACATCTTCTCAACACTCTCGACCCATCTTACGGGAGAATCAAGTTGTTGCACTAAGTTGTTGCGCACTTGCTCTGCACTGGTGGCAATCTCAAGGTTGCAATTGTGCACCACAGGAATGGTCGGCAAGTTCACGGTAATGGTAGCGATTCGCTCGCGTAACTGTGCGGCGGCGGGCGTCATTAATGAGCTGTGCGCTGGAATAGACACAGGCAGAGCCATTGCGCGCTTCGCACCGGCAGCTTTAAGGGCTTCAATCGCCGTGCTCACGCCCGCGTTACTGCCAGCAATAACCACCTGGCCCGGGGCATTAAAGTTCACCGCTTGCACTACCGCACTGGCGGTTGAAACGTCGTTGCAGATGGAGCGCACTTGCTCTTCGTCTAAGCCAAGAATGGCCGCCATGCCACCCTGACCGGCGGGTACGGCTGCTTGCATGTATCGCCCACGATCGCGTACGAGCGCCACGGCGTCAGCAAATTCGAGAGCGCCCGCACAGGTTAAAGCTGTGTACTCGCCTAAACTGTGACCGGCCATCATCGCAGGAGCTTTACCGCCTGCCTCTAACCAACATCGATAGGCCGCAACACCAGCCGTGAGTAATGCTGGCTGGGTATGCTCGGTTTGCGACAGTTGCTCAATAGGCCCTTCCTGGGTCAGTGCCCACAGATTAAACCCAAGGGCATCGCTCGCCATGCCGTACAATTCTCTTACCAAGGCGAAGTGACTAGCGAGTGCGGCGGACATGCCGAGCGCTTGCGATCCTTGTCCTGGAAAAACGAATGCTGTTTTACTCATAAAAAAATCCATTGCTTAGTGCGCATGATTATAAATTAAATTGTGCGGGGCTGCGCTTCCCTTTCACTCGCCACGATCGCTCGCTGTTATTGCGGGGCTTGCGTATTCGTTGCTACGCGGCTGTTGGCTTGTGACTCAAACAATGCGACCCCATCGCTTAACCGACCAATCATATTACTTTCTGCTTGCGTCGCCGCTTCCATAATCGCGTATTCGAATCCTACCTCGTCGGTACCACCATGACTCTTAATCACAATGCCATTGAGGCCCATTAAGGTCGCTCCATTATGGGAGCGTGGGTCGAGTCGGCTTTGCATTCTCTTGAACACGCTTTTAGCTAAAAGCGCTGGAATTTTGGTTAACCAACTACGCGTAAATTCTTCTCTTAGCACGGTCATAACCATTTTAGCAGTGCCTTCGCTGGCTTTAAGCGCCACATTACCTTCAAAGCCGTCGGTTACGATAACATCAACTTTGCCACTATAGAGTTCGTCACCTTCAACAAAACCAACATAATTGAGTTGGGTGGCGCTGAGTAATTGCGCAGCTCGCTTGATTTTTTCGCTGCCCTTCATTTCTTCTGCGCCCACATTGAGTAAAGCGATGCTCGGTGCTTCAATACCGCGAGTGACTCGTGCTAGTACCATGCCCATAACAGCGAACTGTTTGAGCAGTTCAGGGGGCGAATCCACATTCGCGCCTAAATCGAGCATTAAAACGCTTTTATTGGGATCGATGCACGGCATGGTGGTGCAAATGGCGGGGCGATCGACGCCTGGAATGGTTTTTAGCACAAATCGCGCTGTGGCCATTAACGCGCCCGTATTGCCAGCACTGACGGCCGCTTGTGCAACGCCTTCTTTGACTGCGTTAATGGCAACCCGCATCGACGAATCCTTCTTGCGCTTTAGTGCATGCGCGGGTTCTTCGTCCATACCCACTACTTCAGTCGCGTGTCGTATTTGCAGGCGGCCCGCAGCAACCAGAGCTTGTCCGTTGCATCGATTGATTGCATCGTTGATTTGAGCTTGATCGCCTACCAATAAAATGGCGGAAGCAGAATTGGCCTTTTTGTGTAAAAA